>JAITIK010000132.1 GCA_031279555.1 Treponema sp.
TTCTTCGAAAAATCTGCCGTTGGAGCCTTTCCCAAAACGCGCGGAGCGGCAGTTTTGGGAAAGATGCCTTTAGACCGCTTTTCGAAAGCTTTTCTCAAAACTAACCCGAACGTAAGTTCAGCGTTTTGGGAAAAGCTCGTTGGATAGGAAATTATTAATACTGCGCGCTTTCATACCACGCCAACTATGTGGCGGTAAAAATCGCCCTGAAGGGCGGGGTATTACACCCGCGCGTTCCAATAAAACCGGCGGCGGGATGCGATTGCCGCCCGCCGCCGGTTTTATATGGTTTCCAGCATTTTCCCAATAGCCCGCGCCGCCTTGGCGCGGTGGCTTATGCTATTCTTTTCCTGCTCCGAAAGCTCGGCTGCGGTAAGACCTCGCTCCGGCAGGAAGAAGATCGGGTCATAGCCGAAGCCGTTCGTTCCGCGCTCTTCACTAATTATTTCACCTTCCAGCGTTTCCTGCGCGGCAAAAAAACGCTCTTTGCTCAAAACCAGCGCCATAGCGCAGACAAAACGGGCGGTTTTGCACACGGCATCGCCGCCGGCGCCGCCTATTTCTTTGAGAAGCAGGGCGTTTCGTTCTGAAGAAGTCAGCTTGCCGCCGGCAACACCGCCATAACGGGCGGAATGCACGCCGGGTCTGCCGTCTAGAGCGTCCACACATAAGCCGGAATCATCGGCGACAACCGGTTCGTGTACCAGATCAAATAACGCATGCGCTTTAATAAAAGCGTTCTCAAGAAAAGCGTCTCCTGTTTCATCGGGATCAAAAGCAATGCCCGCGTCCGAAGGGATTTTGACGCTATGTCCGACAAGTATGGCGGCCAGTTCCCGCCTTTTGCGTTCGTTGCCTGTGGCGAACCAAATAGTCATGGGGGAAAGTATACCGTTTTTATGAAAAATAGAAAATAGGGATGATCACACTGACTGCCTGCGCGCGACGATCCCGCGTATGCCGCCGTCGCTGACGCGAGATCCGCGTCGTCTTGCACAAAATAGCTGACATTTTGGAAAAGTCTCGTAATATAGACATAAAAACCTGCCGAAATTATAATATGAGGCGGCTCCAAAACCCCGCGTTTTGAAACATGCCTATATAAATGTCTTCTGGAATAAGTTGCGAAAAAAAGGATAGAGTATGACAAAGAAACACGCGCTGGCGGCGCTCCTTTTTGTATTGGCGGCAATGGCGTTTGCGCAGTCGAATCCTCAAATTGATGTCAGCATACGGTTTTATGATAAAAAAATTTACTACGTACAGAGTGCGAGCAATGATCCCGTATATGTACAAATAACCATCGCCAACAAGAGTCCGGCTCCGTTTTATTTCAAACTCGCTGACGACCGCGCGTTCTCCATTGATTTTGATGTGAAAACCGTTGCGAACCGCCCTCTTCCGCAGACCGATTATCTCATACGAAAGCGCGCTACCGTCCAACAGGTTTTCTTCCGCTATGTTTCCATTGAACCCGGCGAATCTTTTTCCTTTGTGGAAGATATCCGCGATTATGCGGCGCTCTCCGAGGCGGGGACATTCGTTGTACAGGCGAAGCTCTACCCTGATTTATATAAGCCGCAGCTTGTTTCTGCGGTTCAGCAGACAGCCGCGTCTCCGTTGAGTCCGCTCGCCTCAAACCGCCTGACCCTGAACATCCGCCCGCAGTCAATTATTGGCTCCGATGGACTGCCCGTCGCCATGGACGTGGAGACCAACGCGATCCTCGTCCGCGAGGATCTTGCGCCGGACGCCATGATCGCCTACATGCTCACAGCGCGGCAGAAAAGCCAGTGGGAAAAGTTCTTTTTGTATATGGATGTTGAGGCGATGGTGAAGCGTGATGAAACCCGCAAGCGGCAGTGGCTCGCGGAATCTGAAGAAGGGCGACTGAGACTGACCTCGCGTTACCGGGAGGAGCTTCAAAGCAATGTCGTTGACAATGACATTGTGATGATACCTATGCGTTTTGAGATTGTCCGCACCAATTACGGCAAAGATGAGGGCGCCGTTACGGTGATGGAATGGTTCCAGATAGGGAATTACGTTGAAAAGAAACAATACGTCTACATCATCCAGCGGCAAGAGGATGTGTGGGTGGTGGTAAACTATACGGTGCAAAATATGGGTACAGAATAGCTGGTGGCGACGCTCTACATCATTGCGACGCCCATCGGCAACTTGGGGGACATGACGTTCCGCGCTGTGGAAACGCTTAAAACAGTTGATCTTGTCGCGTGTGAAGATACGAGGCAGACCTTGAAACTCCTTACCCATTTCGGGATACGGGTGCGTTTGTTGTCCTGCCGGGCGGGAAATGAGGCGAACGCATCCCGCAAGGTGATAGCGGCGCTTGACGAGCGCAAAACCGTCGCCTACTGTAGCGACGCCGGTACGCCGGCAATAAGCGATCCGGGCGCGATTCTTGTAAGAAGCGCGGCCTCTGCCGGGCATACGGTTGTCCCTCTGCCGGGCGCTTCGGCGTTTGCCTCCCTTGTCAGCATTGCCGGAGGCGCGGATAAAAGCGTCGTCTTTGAAGGGTTCCTCTCGCCCAAAGATGGGCGCAGAAAATCGCGGCTTAAAGCGTTGCTTGAAGGCGGCGCGGCGTTTGTTCTATACGAATCCCCGTTCAGAGTACTTAAACTGCTTGCGGATATTGTCGAGCTTGACCATGAGAGGTACGTCTGCGTCGGACGGGAAATGACCAAGGTTCACGAAGAGTACCTTCGCGGCTCCGCGTCGGAAATTTCAGCGGTTTTGAGGGAAAGAACCGATATACGCGGTGAATTTTCGGTTTTTGTGTCAGGGCATAATGCGAATAGCGCAAACTGATTGTAAACACTTTTTTGCTTATGCCGATAATGGAGTTAAAGAGGTTATTGTATGATGATCGATAAAATTGGTTTTGTGAACCCCCTGTTTCTTGAAGGCGCGAATCGTAATGGTCAGGCAAGCAAAGGGCGGGATGCTGATTCCATTAGGCTGTCCCAAGAGGCGCTTGAGCGAAGCGAGTTGTACCAAGCGACCGAGATTGTAAATTCGGCGCCGGATTCCCGTGTTGATCTTGTCGCGGAAATCAAATCGCAGATAAACGACCCTTCTTTTCTAAACGACGCGGCGCTAGATGCAACCGTAGAAAAAATTCTCGCCGTCCTGTTATAATGTGATTTTCTCATAGAGGCGTCTGTGACCGATATAGTATTGAAGATTGACCCTGAAATTGTCATTGGAATGGATATTATAAACCGTGTGGGTACGATTTGTAAAACATATGGCAATCAATTTCTTTTAATTTCGGAAAAAAGCCTCAATGATGACAAAAGTATAGAACGGCTCAAAGCTGTTCTTCAGGATTCAGGCGTCCAAACGATTCTTTTTGACGAAATCAAAGCGCCGGTAACGGCGGATATAGCGGAAACCATAGCGCATCTTGCCCGTGCGGCGCATTGCTCCGGCATCATCGGCTTTGGATGTCCGTCCGTTCAGACAATAGCCCGTTTAACGGCAATTATCGCAGCCGATGTGAATGATGTGTTTGAACTGTTAGATGGGAAAATTCCAACCGCCGCCCTGCCCTACATTGCGATTCCATCAGTGAAGGAAGACCCTTTTCTGACTGCCGGCGGCTTTATCGCCGTAGATCCCCGCAACAGGGAAATCAGATTGGTTCATGCGCCGGGAGGACTGTGTAAAGCGGTTGTCTTAGACGGCGTATTTTCTGGGCAAGCCGGTGCGGCAGCCGCATTTGACGGTTTGTGCATAGCGCTGGAAGCCTACTGTTCTAAAAAAGCGAATATTCTGTCCGATCCTATATTGGAAAAAACCATCGCTCTTTTCGCGCAAATTATTTCTTTCTATGGCGACGGCGCCATAGAAATGGAAGAACTGGAAGCTCAAGCGGGGTTTCTTGCGACCATAGGTTCCGCAGTAAGCGCGCCGGGTATAGCATCGACGCTTGCATGCGCTATCGCGCTCAGATTTCCTGTTGAAAAATCCCTCTGCGCCGCCGCGTTGCTCCCCGTGATTCTCGACAAACTGGTAAGTTGCCGCGCTGAGAAAATCGCAAAAGCAGCGAGCCTTATGGGAGAAAAAACCGAAGGGCTGCCGGATGCGGAGGCCGCCCTTTTGCCTGCGGCGTCCATTCGCTCGTCACTTGAAAAACTCGCTATTTCTCCGCGACTTCAAGACTTAGGATTGCAATTCGATCGCCTGATTCCCATAGTCGAATCGGCGCGCAACCTTGACATCGTGGCTTTTTCCCCGTGGACAGTTACATCCGAAGAAATTCTAAACATCATCAAGCAAGCGTTCTGATTTTCATGCGAGGGTTTAGACATGCCGATTTCACCGCGTAAACTGGCGTCTCTTCCCCGTTCTCAAAGGCTCCGCAAAATGGCAAAAATGTTCGGCGAAGCGGAAATGATGTCCCGCAATTCGGGAACATGGGCGCATTCGCTTGGTGACATCGCGTCCGCCCTGAAGCTCCTTGCGCTGGACTCCGAATTTGCGCCGGAAATTGCCCCGTCTGTTTCTTCCGCGATTGACGCGGCGTTGCAAGCGGCGCTTTCCGCGTTGCGAAACACGGAGGAGCGGGGCAGCCAATCCATTGACGCTTTGCGCAGGGGAATAAACGCCGTCAAACATGTCCTCCTCGCGGAAACCGGCCAGAGCCAAGCTGACTGGGACTTTCTTGACGCGGAAAACAAGCTCGACAGCGCAAAACGCAAGGTTTGCCCGAACAGGTGGATTTTTTTGGAAGACATACGCTCCCCTTTCAACATAGGCTCCCTGTTCCGCACCGCGGAATCGTTCGGCGTTGAGAAAATCCTGCTTTCACCGCTTGCGGCGGATCCGCTTCACCAGCGGGCGAAAAGAACGGCTATGGGATGCATAGACATTGTGCCGTGGGAACGCATGTCTTTGGAATCCCTGGAAGCGTTGAGCCGGCAAACGCCGGTTTTCGCGCTGGAAACAGGCGGCGTTGCGGCGCAAGAGTTTGCCTTTCCAACAGGCGGCGTTATGATTGTTGGGTCCGAAGAACTGGGCGTAAGTCCCGATGCGCTTGCCATGGCGGACGCCTCACAAGGACGGGTGTCGATTCCAACCTACGGGGCGAAGGGCAGCCTCAATGTATCTTCGGCGTTCGCCGTCGCCATGTATGCGTGGAGCGTCCAGACGTTTGGGGATGGCGCTGGATAACGTTCCGCCTGTTTACGAGTTTTGCTAGGAGCCTGTCGCGCTTGTGGATTTTTGCGCGCTTTGTCCCACAAAAATCCCGATTATCGGAATCCCGCGAACCTTTGGTTGTGAATCTTTGGTTCGATGGCAGTTTGCGCGGCAAGAAATCGCCTAACCGGCGATTTGGCAGTTTGTTTGGGATTTTATGCGCGAAGCGCGACAAACTGCTAGATGGCGGCTTCGGCTGTCCTTTCGCCTTTTTCAGCGGTATAGCCCATAGCGACGCGGACGGGGCAGTGACAGTTTGCATTCTTACAACTCCGGCGCGTTCCGCGCGAAAAAGCGTCTTTCGTTCCGAATGTATGCGACGTTTTGCCAGCCCGTATAAAGGTTTTGCGTAGCAAAGACCAGGGCCGGCAAAAATGTGGGTGGAGTGGAGGGTGGGAGGCGCAGCCGACCTAGCGGAACGGAACCCCGAGCCGCCTACCGGCGGCGAAGCGTAAACAGTCCCGTTATGCGAAGTTTGTGTGCTCTTTTCAATTTCTTAAAATTGTAAGCCTATTACAAGTGTAGGCTTTATATAAATATAATTCCCCAAATAATTTTTATTTTCAGTTATTGGCGTGTAATAAATTATATTCCCTCCAGGCCATAAGGGATAAAATTCCATTTTCATTCACTCCTATTGTTGCGTCTTTATACCCCACTATTTCCTCATATTGACTATCAAAACAATAATTCATTTCCAAATTTATTCCGGTATATATATTTTTCGTTATTGCATAATTGAACGATAATATATTACCAATGCCAAAGTATATGCTATTATTATTATTCAATACATCAACCCTCAAAATTATTGGCATTCTCATTTTAAGATTATTTATAATGAAGAAAGTTGGTCCTAAAAAATATGCAACGACTGTAAATTGTCGGATAGTAATACTCCGCTCTCTAAAGTTAATCCAAAT
>JAITIK010000141.1 GCA_031279555.1 Treponema sp.
CCTGCGGTTGTTGGCGAGATGCCCCTGCAACTCCTCCAGCGCAAAGTCGCTGAACCGCGCCGAGGGGGAATCGAAGCTGACCACCGCCACGCGGCTCCCTTCGGGCAAGGCGTCCTCAATGGCCCGCGCAATCTGCGCTATGCCCTCGTCAAGGGGCAGTCCGTCCGTTTGCGCGGCCTGCGCCGTTTACGCGATGTTTTCCTCCAGCGACAGACCGCCAGGTTGCGCGGGGCGTTCCCGCGTAGCCTGACAAGACGAGCGCCGCAGACGTCGCCGCCGCGAGAGCCGCCTGAACGCATCTTTTCTTCATCATCACATCCCCTTATATTGGTTGGCGTTACAACGCCGTGTCCGACGAGCGTTATACACAACGAGACGCGGCTTACACAGGGCGCAAGCCGCGTCTCGCTAGCGTTTCTCTGGATATACTGAGGACATCGGCGACGGCTCTCATCGCCGCTCTGTTTGAGAAACAAGTGGTTTCGCACGCCCCGACTTGACGGCGACGTGTCGCTGGGCGGATAGTATTAATGCAATGGGGGGGGGGGGGGGCTATGCCAAAGGCTTCCCGGTCGGAGGCGGCGTCCGGCTGTGCTGCGGTCATTGCGCATCTATCCAGCGCCCGCGTCTTGGGAGCGTGATTGACAGTGGTTTTATATACGAATGAGATCATTGGGGCTATCGTAGCAAATTGCGCGGGAAAAGACAAGGGGCGCGGCGATTCATTAAAAAAGCGATTGAAAAAGCGCCTCGCATGAGCGTACGCGAAGCAAGTGCGAACCAGATGCGCGGCGGGGAACGGGCGTTAAACCAGCCGGCGCGAATCACGGCGGCTCCTACCCAAGAGCGACAGGTCGCGGAGGGCACTGCGCAACCCTCGATCGCCAGCATGTTTTCCACGTGATTATAGCTTCGTAAAAGATACGGATACTTATTCGCGGCGATTCTAAACCTTCATTTTTGGAACCGCTTCTTAGACTTGGAGAAAATCGCGCAAGCTATAACCGCTTAACTTATAAAGAATGAGCGATTTTCTCCCAAAGCCTGTTCCAAAACCAATCCAAACACAAGTTCGCGTTTTGGAATAGGCTCATTCATTAAAACGTTATTGATTGCGAGCCATTTTTAAGAGAGGACAATGTTCAATGTTCTAAATCCATGGGGCTTTTCCTACGGCTGGTCCGCAATTCTCCTCAGCCTGCTGTTCTAATCTCATGTTCATAGTTCCTTGATCTGATCCTCGTCAAACCCTGTGACTTGAGCGATCTGACGTATGGGTATGCCTGCCATCTTAAGATTACGGGCTATTTCCCATTTTTCCTCCTTCCTACCTTTCTTCAGACCTTCTTTCCTGCCCTCCCGCCGGGCGGTTACAACTTTGCTCTGCGTGTCTACCATGTACTTGTACTCGCTCATCAACCGCGCCCGCTCCACTTCGTCCTTGCTTATCTTTAGCAACACTTCTCCCGCCATCGCTATGCCCTCCTCGCATTGTAACACCTCATTGATCTTTTCCCTCCGGCGCTTGTCCGTCAAATACCGGAAAAATACAGCCCAATGCTCCGACGCCGTCATCGTTTTCACGGACTTCTCTATCACTTTGTCTAGCTTCGACAGTTCCAGCGTGACAATCCGGCTCCGGCCCCCCAGCGACATTCGCCGTTCAGGGTCGTAATACTCAAACTGATGCAGAAACTCGCCGTCTCTGAAAAACCGCTCCTTCCTCAGCATCGCAACTTGGTACGCCGCGCACAAATCATCGTAGTTCTTGTCTATCCCGTGGATGTCCTGCCCTGTAAACAGCTTCCCCGCGTAAAACTCAAGCCGCGTCGGCTCATGCGTGTCCGGGTTAAGCGACATTTCCATGTTGATAAGCTCCCCGAATTCGGCCTTACAGGTTATATCAAAGCGGATCTGGCGGTCCCGCAAGTTGTCTATCGCCGGTTCGTTCGACGTGATGACGAGAACCGTCAGAGGCCGCCCGATAACTGCGGACACCAGGGCGGAGAGCGCCCCCCAGGGACTCAGGCGTGTTCCGGGCGAACACCGCCTTGAAAACATTGTCCATGCAAATGTCAATGAGGTCATCGGCTTCGTCAAACCGTATCACAGCCATACGTCGCTCCTTTTTTAATAACACTTTAATTTTGTCATATAGAAAAGAGTGTTGTCAAGCCTTATGTTTATGATGTTGCGCCATGCACCTCTGCGTTTCCTCTGTTGCGCCATGCGCCAAGCGCCGCGCCCTAAAGCGCGACCCTTTGGAGCGGGGAGGTTCATCCCCGCCGAACCTATGGTTCGCAAACCACAGGATCGCGCTTGCCGCGGAGAGGCTCATCGCTTATGAAAATCTCAAAATTCACGGGAATGGTTCAAACCTCCCGAAGGGTTGAACACCCCTAAAGCGCCGCATCATGTTTCCGTGACGCCCGGCATATCCATATCCCGGCAGGAAAGGGCGCGGATCCTGGCTGAAACGGGCGTCATTATTCATATCATACTCTTTCCCATTAAACGTGAGTTTTACGGCATGAAACATATATTCGACAGCCGCGCCTTGATTGCTCTGGGGAATGGCAAACGCATACCCTTCAAGCGCCGCATCCGCCCCTTCTGTAAGACCATCAATAAACCCGATGAGCCGATCAATGCCTCTGATGTAATAGGTCGCGCCGCCGCTTTGCAGAGCGATCCTTCCTTTTACAAAGACAAGGCTCCCGCTAACCGCTTGCGTTGTCGGCGCAACCACGTAGGGATTGCCCACCGCTTGTCCAAACGTCGCGTTGGCAGCCGCCAGCAGGATAACCGCGCTCATCATAATTGTTTTCACATTCATATTCATCTCCTCTGAATTGTGTTAAGATATATATAGTATGCAACTATTATGCCAAGTATAAAGGCCATATATTCAGGCATTTTCAGGACGTACGCCATGCCGGGTGGGTAAAATTGTTACAAGGATGAGTTATTTTTATCCTCCACTCAAAAACGGAGGCGGCGACTCGTCTTGAATAAGAAGCCATTTTCTGGCAAAATACTTCTCATCCATGAAGCGAAATTACGATGTTTCAAGTTTCATTATTCTCGCGCTGTGTATTCTCTTTTTTACCTTGCTTATACTTGCCGCCAACGTTCCTGAACCGGCGGCGGCAATGGCCGCGTTTTTTATAGGACCCTGGAATGGCGTCTGGTTCAGCGGGAACACTCTTGACGCTGTGAGCCTGCTCCTTGCCGCCGCGCTCGGCGCTGTCGCTGCATTTCAGGGAGGGTGCTTCAATCTTGGAGGCGAAGGGCAGATTTACATAGGCGGACTTGCGGCGGCGCTTGTGTTGCTGAATCTGCCTTCTGTCGCGGGCATGAGCCTTTGGGCTGCGGCATTCATCGCAATCATAACCGGCGGCGCCATGGGTTTTATATCGGGTTTTCTCAAAAAAGCCGTCGGCGCAAACGAAATCATCACCAGTTTCCTGTTGTCCGGCGCGCTTGTTCCGGTCGCGGATTACCTTCTTGCCGGTCCCCTCCGCGATCCTTCAGGAAACCTCCTTGCGACAAAAGCAGTTCCCCGGCTTCTCCGCGTTCTGCCGCCTTCGAACCTCTCGGTTTCGTTTGCCATCTCGCTGCTGTTGGTTGTCGCCGGACATTTCTTTGTCAACAACACTATTTTCGGATACAGGCTTAAAATCGCGGGTTCATCTCCGGCTTTCGCCCATTACGCCGGCATAGATGCGAGCCATTATTGGGCGCCTTCAATGGCGCTTTCCGGCGCGCTTTCCGGTCTTGCGGGATTTTTCGCCATAGCCGGAACCTACGGGCGCTGCCACGTGGGATTCTCCGGCGGCCTCGGCTGGAACGCCATAGCGGTCGCGCTCATCGCCCGCAACCGCCCGCTCCTCCTGATTCCGGCTGCGCTTGTATACGCGGCTCTGGAACACGGGTCGCAATCCGCCATGCTTGCAATAGGTCTCCGGTTTGAAACCTCGGCGTTTATTCAAGCTGCGGCGTTGCTTTTCGCCGCGATTCAGGGCAGGTGAAACCTGCGCCATGATCCCCGCCGCGCCTCATTCCTCGTCTCCGGCCACAAGATTTCGCAAGAGGGTTCCATTCTGAATGTCAGCGGTTTCAAACCACGCGGTTGAATCGAAGACTCGCACACGAACCGCAGGTTCGCGCTTCTTGCTGCGTGGAGGCATATTATTCGTTGTCAGCAATGGCGGAAGGAGATGAACAGATTCGTCACGGGTTCAGCCCGGCGGCATCCGTACCGCCGCTTCGTAAAGGAATGTTAAAATAGATAGAGCTTTTCCCAGAACGCGAACTATGTCCAGCGAACGTGTATGCGGATTAGCTTTGAGAAAGGCTCGATAGACAAAAACAATTTTTTTGTCTATTATAGGAATCTCTGGAAACCCCGTCCGGGTTTCCAGATGCGTCCCAGAGAAAATCGATCATCCATTGTAATGCAAGCAATTACGACAAAGCGATTTTCTCATAGGGTAAGAAAACCTCTGAAAACTGTCGAACCGCAGGCTCGCGTTTTCAGATTATTTTATCAAGGAGCGGTGTTATGAAAAGGGGTTTGCTTGCTTGTTCAATTGTCATGTTGACATTTATTGGATCATTTGTCAATGCCCAAGAAGGCTTCAGAGGTCCCGGACCGGATGTTGTAACGGTTGACGCGGCAAAAGGCTTGAGGGATGATTATCCGGTAATTTTAAAAGGAAAAATCGAACGATTTTTGGGAGATGAGAAATATTTATTCACCGATGAAACGGGAAGTATTATTGTTGAAATAGATGATAGACTTTGGCGTGGACTTTCTGTGGATCAAAATGACATGATTGAAATAACCGGAGAAATTGACAGGGGACTTAGGAGAATTGAAATAGAGGCAAGCGGTATAAAGAAAATGTAAAAACAAAAGAATATCGAGCTTCATTTCAATGAACCTCCGCGCCCTTTAGAGCGCGCGCTGAAGGGCGCGGTGTTGTGAAGGTTTGCTGTGCAACCCAGCCTGCCGTCATTTCCGGAAAGCCGTCTCTATCGGCAATCTTGTAATTTCGCCTATTTTTCACTACAATGATCGCGTGATTAAAATATATGCGCTTGTAGGGGAGAGCGGCACCGGCAAAAGTTTTCAGGCAAAACTCGTCGCCCAGAAATACCACATCGACCTCGTTATTGACGACGGCCTCCTCATCAAAGATAATCACATTTTGGGCGGGCGTTCCGCAAAACAGGAAAACAGTTTCCTTGCGGCGGTGAAGGTCGCGCTTTTTGATAATAAGGCTCATCGTGATGATGTCGCCAAAAAGTTGCTGATAGAGAAATCACGGAAAATCCTCATTATTGGCACATCTGAAAAAATGGTGAACAAGATAG
Organism: Treponema sp.; assembly: GCA_031279555.1. Taxonomy (GTDB): domain Bacteria; phylum Spirochaetota; class Spirochaetia; order Treponematales; family Breznakiellaceae; genus JAIRKH01. Next base: position 5,380 of record JAITIK010000141.1, read on the forward strand.
CGATGCGACTTCAACTCCCGCCGGTCAAGAAAATCATCAGGATAGAAGACGTATCTTCACAGGCGGACATTGAGAAAGCAATCAGGATACGGCGCATTGAGGGAAAACACATTATTCCGGCGCCGGGCGTGGAAGTCAAACGGAATTATCCGAATATTTTCTACAAAACCGTAAACATCTTTAAGCAAAAAAAGATACCCGACACCATAGGCGCCATTCCAAAGATGCACGAAAAGTCGCTGGTAAAGCCTTCTTATTCAAAACCAAGCAAGATTCCCATTTCGGATGAAGCTTTGGGTGAAATGGTTGTCAACTGCGTCGATGAATACAATCCGAATATTCGGATAAAAAAAATCACGGTGAAAGAGGGTAAAGAGGGCTATCATCTCATCATCACTATTGACGTGCCTTATGAAATACAGTTGAGCAGCAATATGTACGCGATGCAGCAGTATATAATAGATAATATCGAACGGTTTACCGGCATTCTCATTGAGGAAGTGAATATTATCATTGACAAGATCATTAATAACGCCCAATAAAGCGAAAGCGGTCTAAAGCCCGCTTTTTTTGAACCTGGCTTGGAAATATTCTAGAATTTCCAGCAAAATTTGAAAAAGGTGGGGGTAAGAAAATTCAGTTGGTAAACCAGTATAGGCCACAGAGCGGCATTGTAAAATTCCTATAACACATGAATAAATCCCGTTGAATTTGATTGGGATAAATACCGGGCTTTTCCTAAAATGCGCAGAGCGACAGTTTTGGGAAAAGCTCTGCTGATAAGTTTTTGAACGTGAAAGAGCGACGCCTGTTATTGATGTCTTTTTTCCCCGGTTATGTGGCAAAACTGGAAGCCGGCGTTTTCTTTGTTTCGCAGCAAGGAGGCGTCTTACGCTTGTACGCGGCGATATTATGAATGCCGTACATTGGGTGATAAAGGCTATACGCTCAATTGCGCCTCGGTTGAAAAGAATTGCCGGCGCGCATGTCATGCGTGAAGGCAACAGTTGATTCATAAAACAAAAAATTGTATAATATAGAGAAGGAGCTTTGTATGAATGAAAAATGCGAATATGATTTTACTATTGAAGAATTAGGAAAACGAAATATTAAATCGCCCATCATCATGTCGAATGAGCGGGGCGATCAGATGGTCAATTATGTCACCGACGATCAGTTTATTCTGTTGGATCCAACAGTAAAACTCGGATCCCAGCCAACCTTGAAGCGGAGTCAGGCGCTTGAAGTGGCGGGGCCGCGAGAAATGCTCTATTTTCAGGCATCCCATGTTCATGCGGGAATCGTGAGTTGCGGCGGCTTGTGTCCCGGCATTAACGACGTAATACGCGCCATTGTCCGGTGTTTGTGGGAACGCTATGGCGTACAGCGTATCAGCGGCATCCGGTATGGGTACAAAGGCTTTCTGCCGGAATACTCCTATGCGCCCCGCGAGTTGAATCCGGACACTGTTGACAACATTCACAAGATTGGCGGCACCTATCTTGGAAGCGCCCGCGGCGGCGGCAAAGAGGTGGGCAAGATCGTAGACGCCATGGAGCAGATGAACCTCAATATGCTCTTCACCATCGGCGGGGATGGCACCCAGCGCGGCTCCCTCGAAATTGCCGAAGAGGTCGAGCGGCGCAGGCTCAAAATAGCGATGATCGGCATTCCCAAGACCGTTGACAACGATTTCGCTTTTATCCAGAAATCTTTCGGCTTTGACACTGCGGTCGCCAAAGCGGTTGACGTTCTTGCGTCCGCTCACATGGAGGCGAGTTCCCAGATCAACGGCATCGGACTGGTAAAACTCATGGGACGGGAGTCCGGCTTTATCGCGGCTCACGCGGCTCTCGCAAGTCACGAAGTCAACTTTGTACTCATTCCCGAAGTCCCCTTTAACCTTGAAGGGTACAACGGGTTCTTCCATCATCTTGAGGAACGGATCAAAAACCGGAAACACGCCGTCATCATCGTTGCGGAAGGCGCCCTTCAGGATCAGCTTGCGTCCGGTGAAAAAGACGCGGGCGGCAATCTCAAGTTCGGCGATGTAGGCGCGTATCTCCGCGACCGCATCGAAAAGCACTTCAAGGCTATCAAAGTGGAGATCAACCTCAAATACATTGATCCCAGTTACATCATCCGTTCGGCGCCCGCATCTCCCATTGACTCCGTGTACTGCGAACGACTTGGCAATGCGGCAACCCACGCGGCAATGGCTGGTAAAACCAAGGTTGTCATTGGTCTTGTAAATAACGAATTCGTGCATATCCCGATGAAAGCCGCTATTTCTCACCGCAACCACGTTGACCCGGAGGGCAGTCTCTGGCGCGATACGCTTGACGCGACGCATCAGCCCACGCTTATGGTGAACCAGTTTGACTGAGCCGGGTCGCGATTCACTCGCTTTTTGACCATGCGCGCGGAGCGCGAGCGCCAGAGAGATTCGCCGCGTCGAACTGTGGCAGAGCGCGCGGGAACATCATGGCAAGTCCGGTTTAATACTCCGCCGCTTGTGCGCTCCGCGCGTTGTGCGGCGGTGATTCGGTTCACTCATCCCCACTTATCCGTTTATAATGCCGTCATATTTTTTGCTTTCCGCTTCCAATAATTGTATATCGCCTTTTTGTTTCTCAAGTTCTAACGTCAGAATTTCTTTTTGCAATTCCATCTCTTTTATTTTGTTTTTTTGAGTTTTTTGTCTATATGAAAGGCTAATCGCCAAAATCGGTATAGACAATGCGGCCAATGGTATCAATATCGCTATATTTCCCATATCATATCCTCCTTACATCGGCGCCGGGCAAAAGAACGCCGCGCCCATTACATTTTTGACAGCAACTTCCTGCTTGCCAGCGTTCCCGCAAGTTGCACCGCCTCCACCAGGAAGAGAATGACGATGACTGCGGCTATCATTATGCCGGTGCGGAAGCGGTAGTAGCCGTAGTTAATTGCCAGAGCGCCGAGTCCGCCGCCGCCGATTGCGCCCGCCATTGCCGAATACCCGATGAGGTTGATGATGGTAAGGGCAAGTCCTGAAACAAGCGCGGGCATGGCTTCCGGTATAAGGACTTTTCTGATGATTTGAAAGTTGGTTGATCCCATCGCTATCGCCGCAGTGACAATGCCCGCGTCCACTTCCGAGAGGGCGGCTTCCACAAGACGGGCGACAAAGGGCGCGGCGGCTATCGAAAGCGGCACGATCACCGCAGTCGGCCCTATGCTGGTGCCTACGATGAAACGGGTGAGCGGGATAAGCGCTATCATCAGGATAAGGAATGGAAAGGAGCGAAGCGCGTTGACAATCCGCGAGACAAGCGCATAGGCCGCTCGCCGGGGTCTCAAGCCCACAGGCGAGGCGCTGTACAGAAACGCCCCAAGCGGCAGTCCCATAAGGCACGCGAAAAACGTGGAGGCGAATGTCATATATATGGTTTCATACGTGGGTTTGGGCAAAAACCGCAGAACATTCATCACTTCATCAGACATCGACAAGCTCCTTCGCCGCTTGTGTCTTGGGGTTGTTGAACACCGCGTCAACAGCGCCTTGTTCAACTATTTCACCATTCTCAAGCACCGCGACTTGCTCGCATACATCCCGTATCACGGACATTTGGTGCGTAATCAACACGACCGTAATCTTGAGTTTCTCATGCAGACCCTGTATCAGGCTTAGAACGGAACGGGTGGTCTGCGGATCGAGGGCGCTCGTGGCTTCATCGCAAAAAAGCACATCGGGCTTCGCGGCTAAAGCGCGCGCAATAGCCACCCGTTGCTTTTGCCCACCTGAAAGTTCCCGTATGCGGGCTTTCCGTTTGTCCCGAATATCCACCATTTCAAGCAACTCGCTCACCCTGCTCTTAATTTCTTTTTTGGGGACGCCGGCAATTTCAAGGGGGTACGCGATATTCCCCTCCGCGTCACGGGAAGAAAGCAAGTTGAAATTCTGGAAAATCATGCCCATATTGCGCCTGCGCTCCAGCAACTCTGTACCGGTTAAGATGTCAACCCGTTCGTTTCCGTAATATACGGAACCCGTATCCGTTGGTTCAAGCAAACCCATGATCCTCAACAATGTCGATTTGCCCGCGCCGCTTTTTCCTATAACGCCATAGATGGTTTTATCCGGCACCGTGAGATCAACATCCCGCAATGCGACGACGTCTCCATAACTTTTGCTGATCCTGTTTAGAACAATCACCGAGTGTGCGCCCCCCTTTTTCCTATAACCGCTTTATCAGCATCTCTATAAACCCTACCATCGCGGGATCATGTATATAACGTACTTTCATGCCTTCCAGATACAGCTTTCTAGTAGATGGAGTTTGTATACGCAACGCCGTTTCTATGATGGAAGAGATCGCATTGAGCGTTTCCTTGCGGGTGGACATGATCAAGCCGTCCGCTATGTTCCGCGCCTTGTTCACAAATCCCGGAAAGGCGGACGCAACTTCCCGCTCATTGAGAAAATGCTCCAAATTCGAGAGCCGGTCAGGATCGTTTTTATATACGCTGTAGGCTCTGGCAATCGACAAGTAGTCGTCCGAGTTCGGCTTAATGCTGTTATAATTGTCCGTCATCACGCCCAAATTGTACGCCAACGTCCGCTCATTCTCTTTCAACCTGTTGTTTTCCATTTCAAGCTGGCTTACACGCGCCTGCATCTGGGATGCCGCGCCGCTCTGATTCGCCGCTCCGCTGGTCAGTTGCTGGTTCTGCTGATGAAGCCGCGCGTTTTCCGCCTCAAGCTGGCTTACACGCGCCTGCTTGTCTTTGTCGCTTTTGCGAAGATTCGCCAGGGCCGCGTCAAGCGTAACGATGCGGTTTCTCATCATGCTTTCTGTCTGGTTCAAAAGCTCGTCAGATTCGAGCCTTTGCTTGGCGACCGCATCGACTAACGCATTTCTGGACAATGTTTCAATGCCGGATGTAAAAACAACGGTTTCCGCCGCGGACAGTCCAAAATAGCCGGCGGCTTGACCGTATGCGTTCATGGCGGCGGCGGTATTATTGCTGTCCGCAAAACGCTTCGCTTGCCTGATGCTGCCCACGGCGCTGGCGAGATTTCTTGCATACAGGCTTTCGAGTTGTTCACGTTCGTTGTCGGCGCGTTGATTCGTCGTTTGAAGCGCGGCTTCACGCTCCGCCACTAGGCGGTTCGCCTCATTAAGCGCCGCTTGGAGTTCCGCTATACGGATATCCGCCTGCTGTTGCTGTTCCGTCACCGCCAAAGCGTCGCTGGCAACGGAAACGGCGCGGGCGTTTTGAAGCGTCTGGTATTCTAGTTCCAACCGCGCCATTCTAGCCAAAGAAGCCGCAAGCGCAATGTCAGCCGTACGCCGCGCCGAAGATCCCGGCATGTCTTGCAACACCCGTGTCAAACTATTTGCGCCGACTATGGCGTCTTCAAACCGTCTGTCCTGAAAATCGCTCTGTATTTTATTGAACATCCCTACAATCAAAGCTTCTTCATTCGCAGTACGTTGCTGAACGTCTCTCATGCGTTGCATGTCAACCAATGCCTGCTCCAGTTCCTGTTTTCCCGCCGCATTCGCCTCCTGCATCTGAAGGTAGAGTTCCTGTTGCCGCTGAATTTCGGTTTGTACGATCCGGCGTTCGTCATTTAACGCCCGTATACTGTCATGGTACTGGAGTTCTCTTTGCTCGAATCCTTTTAGTATCCCATTTCGTTCTTCAGCAAGCTGCCGCTGGTATTGCTCCATGCGCTCCCGGTCGAAACTCCTTAGTCTTTCGTTTATTTCGGCTTGACTCAAGCCTTGGACGGCGAAATGCGCTTGCTCGGCATCTCGGTCTCTGCGCAACTGCTCAAGGAACGCGGCTTCTCTTGATTCCAACTGCGCGTCAAAATTCGCCAGTTCCTGTTGCCGCCGCAGTTCAAGATTGTTTAACTCATGGCGTATGACGGCAATCTCTTGCTCTTTACCGGAAATGATGTTTTCTGAATCTTCCCGCAACTGGTTGATGAGTTCCCCTTCTACAGAAGAAAAGGCGGCGCTTCGTCCAATAATGTTTTCCTGTCTGTTGAAATAACGCGCAAGAAAGAATAAAACAACTGCGGCCACGCCGAAAAGCAAAAGATTCGTAACAATAGGAAACAGCATCTCTTTTTTAAGAGGTTTCCCCATATCGTCCTTCAGGATAATACGGTTTTTCAGAGCAAGTTCCGCAATCTGAGCTTCTATTTCTTTTGTATCATCAGCGCTAATATCGGCGTTGTACACGGATGTTTCTCCAATGGCGTCTTTTTGAGCAATCTTTTGAAACAGATCTCCTTGAACTTCGGTCGCTTCTACCATAGGAATAATATAGTGCATTTTATTATTTAAGGCAAGCGGAGAAGCTTTGCGTTCGGCGTTTCCCCTTTTTGGTCCAATGTGACTGCCGGAACAAAAATATGGCGGCTTTTTTAAAATTCGCCGCCTCCACAGGGTTGCGCAAGGCGCGTTTGAAAGGGCCGCTTTCAGCATGGACTTTCAATACGCCCTTGGTACAGAATCTTCGGATAGACCGTAATACCCAGTTTTTTCTCAAGAAGGGAAAAACGATGCAATTCTTCCTCATTGCCGATGGTAACCATACAGCCGCGCCTGCCCGCTCGCGCTGTTCTGCCCGCGCGGTGGATATACGCATCCGCTTCAAACGGCGCGTCAAGAGCCACGCAATAGTTGATGTCAGGAATGTCAAGCCCTCGCGCCGCCAAATCACTTGATACAAGAACATTCAGCTTTCCCTGCCTGAAATTGTCCATCGCCCGGCGCCGCGCCTGCTTGTCCATGCCGCTTGCAAGACCATCGGCGCTTATCCCGTGATGTTGCAACCGCGCGACGATATTTCCCACCTGTCCCGTCCGCGACGTGAAAACAAGGCATTTCTTCTGGCGGGACGTTGCGCCTCGGCGTACGCCGACGGCGTTCAAAAATGAACAAAGACAATGCAATTTCTTCCTGTCTTCACTGAAAAAAGCCCAATGGATTATCTTTTCCCGTAAAATCTCCTGCTCTTCGGTTTCAATGTACGCCATTTCCTCGAACACTCCGAATTCTCCAAACAGCGTACGCAGCCGCTCCCGCGTTTTCTCCGGCACGGTGGCGGAGCAGGCTATGACCTGCCGGACTGAACGCATCCGCCCAATGATCTCTCTGGTTTCGTCAATAGTTTCGTTGGCGATAAATCTGTCCGCTTCATCCAATACCAAAACGCTAACCGCCGCGCCCAGTTTGAGCTTGCCCATGCGTACAAGCTGCAAGACGCGGGCGCTGTTTCCCACGATGACTGCCGGTTTTTCTTTCTTGAGCGTCTCGATCTGTCTGGTTATATTCGCCGAACCGATGATGAGTCCCACGCGGGGCAGAGGGGGCGATTGGCGTTCAGGCAGGGAATCCCGCAACAGGAAATCCGCCTCCTGTTTGAGTTGCGAACATAGCTCCAATGTCGGGGCAAGAATGAGGATATGGGGAGAGGAAACGGCTTCCTTAGCCTCAATCGCCGCGCACAGGGTTTCAAAAAGCGGAAGCAGATAGGCGAAAGTCTTGCCCGTGCCGGTGGCGGAACGGAACAGAACATTTTCCTTGTTGCGGATACGGGGAATCACGAGTCTTTGTATATCGGTAGGGCTGTTGATATTCCGTTGCGAGAGTTTCTCAACAAAAAGAGGACGTATACCCATATCTGAAAAACGTGTTTTTATTTCCATAATATAAGCGTCGCTGCGCCCAGTATGCCGGTGTAAACGGCAAAACCCCAAAGCTGGCGTTCTCTCACCACTTTAAGCATGAGTTTTATTGAAAAAAATCCCACAACCGCCGCAACCAGCGTTCCCGCGGCAAGCGGAGCCGCGTCAATGCCCGCCTCCGCCTTGCCGGACGCCATATCTATGACTTGCAACGACAAGGCGCCCAGAATTGCCGGTATGGACAGGAGAAACGAAAAGCGCGCCGCTGCATCTCTGTCGATTCTACGGGACAAGGCGCCCGAAAGCGTGGCGCCTGAGCGGGAAACGCCCGGAATAATGGCGGCCGCCTGCAAGCATCCTATAATAACCGCATCCATAGCATTCACGTGATCCCGCGCCCGCTCCTGTTTCCTTGAAAGCGCTTCGGCGATGACAAGCAACAACGAAGTGAAGAGGAAGGCGGCGGCGAGAAATGGCATGCCGAAAAATAGTCCTGACGCAAAAACGGCCTCTATCCTGTCTTTGAAGAGCAACGCCGCAACAGTAGCAGGTACGGTGGCGATGATGAGGCAACCGGCGAGCGGCTGCACGGGCTTTTTCAGAAGCGCCCAAATGTCCTTCCACAAAACAATGAAGACCGCTATTGCCGTTCCCGCATGAACCATGGTGTCGAAGAGCAAGGCGCCCTGAGTTCCTTCTCCAGATAGGCCGAATATTTTTTGCAAAAGCGCCAAATGCCCCGAACTGCTCACCGGTAAAAACTCGGTGATTCCCTGTACCGCGCCAAGAATGACGGCTTCAATGATACGCATGGGATTGAGTATAGCAAAAAACAACGCCCATGGCAATCAGGCGTTTGTTGCGGCGTTGATGAATGATCGCGGAGGTGGCGACGGAATACTACGGGGCGTATTCTGATCCAATTGGAGTTCCGGCTATTGCTGTGCGGGTGGCGGCGATAGAGCGCGATTCATCTTCGGCGCCGTCCACTGCTAAAAAAAATTTATTTTGCGCATCCCGCCTCTTGACATTTTTTTTCAATTGTTGTATAAAATAAAAGGTCATGGGGATGCGCCGTAAAACCGGCGTACGAACAGGGTGTTTTCCCAATGACAATGCGAGTAGCCGCTGTAGCTCAGTTGGTAGAGCAAAGGACTGAAAATCCTTGTGTCAAGAGTTCAATTCTCTTTGGCGGCAAAGAGTTAATTTTTTATAGTATACGGGATTAGATTGAATTATCAGAAAGCTGTAACGGAACCGTTGAACCGCTCTATACCAAACGGGGTATGTGCGGCGGTGTGAGAAAAGCCAATCCGTTTTTCAGGTTTTCCTGTAAATCCCTATTCAGAGATAGTGGACGAGGCTTTGTTTTTAAGGAACTAATAAGAACTACGATTTCCCTTTCTGACCTAAAGTAAGGAAGTAAATTTTTTTCAAGACTTGTCTTCCTGCTGAAACTGAAGCAATTAATGAACCTCTCCTGAAGGGCTTTGCAAAACCCCCTGTGCCGTTATCTTGTTGTTGGCATTAGTAATTCTAACCGCCCTAAAGGGTCGCCCTTTAGTCGCGGTATTGCCCCCGTTGCGAATAAAAAATATCCACGACAGAAACCTCTTAAAACGCGCGTTGACTTATAGATCACGCTTCAATAAGGGACATTACATTGTCAATTAAAGTCAATAGGGAAGAAAAAACAGTCTGTTGCGGGAATTGGCGAAAAATATTCGGGATAACGCTGGAATAAATTGTGATTTAGCTGAAATATGAATAGATATTCCCTCGCCTTTTTCTCTAAGAGAAGCCGCCGCAACTCAAATACGGAATGATCGCAAAAATGCGCATGAATTTATTCAATAAGGATCTGTGCAGAAATAACATGCCCAAATAGTCATATTATTTCATTATTGCGTAAGCAATAAAATGTTTCACATTATAAGAAATTCTCCCCAAAATCATTGGAATTTGTAACGCTCAATGCAATGTGGAATATGAATTCACTTGTCCGATTTATCAGGCCGCGTTATCCCCCCGTTAGGATGGAGGCTTCCTCGTTGATGTTTATAGTCAGAATGAATTCCGAGTCTTCCAAAAAGGCGAACGGTATGGCGATATATCTGCTTTCGCTGTAAAACGGTCTTGAAAATCTTCCATTGACAACAGCAATCGGCAAAGATATAAATAGAGCGGCGATCTTTTCAAAATGCTTCTTCGCTTGCCCGGTGAATATATTCACTAGTTCGCTCACAACCTCTACAACCTCATCATTCATCTCCCTATGAGATGAGCCGGTTACTCTATCAGCCAGCTTTAAGGCGGACGATTTGTTCATGGATATGGCTACCGCGCCGGTAACATCGCCTGAAACCTCTATGATCGTTGAAATATCCCCTTGATTGATTAAACAGGTTTCGGTGACATACGGACGTCCCGCCGTGATTTTGATGCCCCCCGTATTAACAACCGTCTCTTCACATTCTTTAACAAAAGGCATTATGTATTCTTTCAGCATGTCTATCGCTCCTTTGGGATGGTAATAATGAAAGCTGTCCCTTTTCCCGGCTGGCTCTGTACTTTTATGGAACCGTTCAATTCACGCACTTTGTTGTAAACCAGATTCAAACCCGCGTCATTGGACGCGTCCGCTTCATCGGAGCTAAAGCCGCGTGTAAACATAACCTGTACAAGGATATTTTTATTATGAGACGCTTCTTCCTTGATGAGACGAAGGTTAAGCGCTTTTTTCCTGACACGCTCAAAGTCAATGCCATTCCCGTCATCGGTAAGTTTAATATGAATATCGTGAGCGCTCTGGGTTATATGAAGCGTTATGGTTCCCTGTTCGGATTTTCCAGCGGCTTTTCTTTCTCTAGGGGATTCAAATCCGTGTTGCACCGCGTTGCGGATCAACTGAACAAGCATTTGTTTAAGCTGCCGTCTGGAAATGTATTGCAAGGCGGCGCTGTCTATTTCGGAGGGAAGAAACCGCGCCTTCTTGTTAAAGTCCATAGCCTCATAATTGCACATTCTTATGAGAAACTGGATAAATATATGCTCTCTATGATCTATGTCGCCGGCTAACTGTCTGGAGAATACAGTTCCCACGTCTTTTACCAGTTTGTCTTTTATTCTCAGGGTATGTTCAATTTCAATGGCAAGCATCAACAGACTGTCAAATGAAATTTCCGCTTCCATCTTCATCTGATTTATGACATCTTCCACATCGTAGAGGCTTTCCGCCAAGTCCTGCAATCCCAGAGAAATAGCGTCCAGCTTGATCGTATGTATCATGGGGGCTATTATGTCGATCAATTTTTTTGATGACAGGCGCTTGTCTCTCAAACTTGACGTAACCTGCGATAGATAATACTGCGCGCTCTCAATAAAATCGCTCGTTACGCCCCGTTCCAACCGCAACACTTCAAAGAAGGAGCGCATATCTTCCTGACGTCTGCGCTCGTCCATTTTCAGCCTTTTCTTTAAAACCATTTCAGAAGTAATATCTTCAATAGTTCCAAGAATAAAAACTTCTCCGTTTCCTCTGTTCACAGGCGCGAATTCGCACGACAACCTTTTTTTTACCGGCCTTTCAACGCTTCTGTATCTCACCTCTTGCAAGATATTCATGGAATCGATCTGTTTCTGATCTATGGAACGGTTCAAAATATTGTCAAAATACCGTTCCAAGCTCTCCAATTCCCATTCGTTAAGGCTGTCTTGCATCAATTCGGTAAATTTTCTACCTTGCAGTCCCGTCGCGGCAAGCACATCCTCAAGAGCGCGGGAATAGTTGTCCTGAATACGGTATTCTTTGTCCATAAGAAACACGCCGGCTTTCAGATTGTCTTTCATGGCGGCGATTTCGTCACGTTCAACTTGCAACGCCGCAAGAGATCGCTGCAACGTTTCCACTTCAACGTAACGATGGCAGTTTTCAGGCCTATTCAATCCATTTATAATAGCGACCGCCATCTGTTCACACGATTTATACCCGCACGCCCCACAGTTAAGAAAATGCTTGGGCTCTGTTTTGTGCATCTTTACAAAGGTCTCTTTGATCGCTTCTCTTGTGGGAGCGATAATTGTGGACTTGAAAATTTCAGACCTGTCCGTATAGCGGCGTGTATACAATCCTTCTTCCCAATAGTTCGCAAGTACGCTTTCGAGTCTGTCCGCATCCAGGACGCCGTCTTTTTCATACCGCTTCCGCGCGGCTAAACCACGCTTCTCTATGAAAAATTCCACCTCGTCAAGATGTCTCTCCGTGTTCCTTGTCGCGGGACCGCCATTGCAACCCATTTCGCAACTTAAACAATCAATGAAAAACGGCGTTATACCTTTTTTGAAGCTATCGGGAAGATACGCCAGATACTTATACACAAAGTCGCCTTCTATCCTGCGGGACTTTTCGATAATATCCGCCTTGTATCTGCGGATGATTTGCCTAAACCCACCCGGCAGGGGAAATAAAACCGCGCGTTCCGCGGGAGGATTGGCATAGTCCGCCTCCGGGTATTCATTGATGTCTATCGCATGTTTTTTAATATAATCTAATATTGAAACGAATGTAACATTATAATCTCCAATGCCAATGGAATCGAATTCCTTTCGGTGCGAATAACAGGGGCTTATTGCGGCAAGTTTGCAATCAGCGTAGCGGGGATAATATTTTTTTACCATCTTCATAGCATGAATCGTCGGACTGTCAACAGGCGCGAGATGCGGAATAAGTTCGGGACGGTACATTTCCACATAGGAAACAATAGCTGGACAGCATTGGGCGATAACGGTTGCAGGATTCGCCTTTTTCATGTAGTCGACATACGACTTAACGGCAAGCTCGGCTCCAAAACTCGCGTCAAATACGGCGGTTACGCCTAAAGACATGAGAAATCCGTTCACTTTCAGGTAATTCGTCCCAAAACTTGACACAATAGCCGGCGACATAATGGCGACAATCCGGTCTGTTTTTATATCTTCAATAAAAGCGTCAAAATCATCAACACCAACACGCGCCCCATGGGTACATTCTTTGATGCATCTCCCGCAACTGATACAGAGATCACTGCGTTGCATGATGACTTCCCCAGAACCGTCGTTGCACATTTTTATGGGACAGACCATTATACAACGATGGCAGTTGACGCACTTCTCTTTTATTACATTGACCACAGGACGTAAAACAGCCATATGTTACTCCTCTGAAAGCGACTCAAAACACAACTATAGTCCGATGAAACCGCAGTTTCACCGCGAAAACCAGATCACCTATACAGAAATTATAGTATATCAGGGTTATATAATTAATACAATACAAAGAATCTCTTAACCGGTCAAAATTTTGGAACCGCAGGCTGCCGCTGGCAATAGGCGGGATTAGCCTTTCTTTCCCAGCCCTATGTAATACGTCTCGAACGATTCTTTTCTGCACGCCTGAGGCTTGAAACTCTTGCCTTGCGAAAAGAGACTCCGAATCCGTTTCAGCAGGGACACGGATCCCTCTCCCTGAAATACCTTTACCACAAAAACCCCGCCTTGGGCGAGCGAGGCCTCCGCGTATTCAAAGGCGGTTTCAGACAGCGCAAGGGAACGGATCGCATCAATGGAGTTGTTGCCCGTCGTCGATGGCGCCGCGTCGCATAATACGGCATTGAAGGGTCCCAATGCCAACGCCGCTTCCCGTATGTCCGCCGAGGTCATGTCGCCCTGTAGAAAGCGAAAGTTTTCTCCGTCAAACAACCCTTTGTCGTATTGGCGGGAAAGCGGCGAAAGATCAATCGCCGCAAGGGATCCCGCCGCGCCCACACGCCGTAGAGTGTAGAGGCTCCAACTGCCAGGCGCGGCTCCCAAATCAAGCGTTTTTCCGCGGAAACGCTTGAAAACGCCGAATTTTTCATCTATTTCTTTAAGTTTATATACGGAACGGGCGGGATACCCTTCCTTTCGCGCTTTTAACGACCAAAAATCTGGTTGCGAATACTTTGCCATTGCCGCCTCATATCTCTTTTCATATCCCCGCCATCCCTGAAGGCGGGGCGTTTTCCATTTTGGGCGGTTGCCGCTTCATAACAGAACGGTTCTCTTTTCGGACGCGCGCTCCCCGCGGAAGCGGGCGCGTTCCCACCCCGCCTCCGCACGTTACGCTTCTATCGTCCGTACCCGCGCCACCCCTTCAATCCGCTTGATCTGTTCAAGCGCGCCATCCGGTATTTTCTGCTCAGTGTCAATAATATTATACGCGACATCGTTGCGGTGGTGATTCACCAGATCCGCGATGTTGACGCCCGCGCTTGCAAGGGCTGTTGTGATCTGCCCGACCATGTTCGGCACATTGCGGTTTACCACAAGAAGGCGGTACGGCGAGTGGCTGTGCTTTTCGAGATGGCATTGCGGGAAGTTCACCGAGTTTTTGATGGCGCCAGATTCAAGAAAATCCATGAGTTGCCGCGCCGCCATAACCGCGCAGTTGTCTTCGGCTTCAGGAGTGGAAGCGCCGAGATGCGGGATGCAGACGGCTTTGGGCGTGGCAAGCAGTTCCGCCGAGGCGAAATCTGTTATATAGGCCGCGAGCTTTCCTCCGTTCAGGGCGGCGATGACGTCGGCTTCGTTCACAAGACCGCCGCGGGCAAAGTTGATAAGGCGGCATCCCTTTTTCATAACGTGGAATTTATCCGCGTCCAACAGCCCTTTGGTGGCGTCCGAGTACGGGATGTGAATGGTAATGTAGTCGGATTTTGCGAGCAGCCCTTCCAATGTTTCAGCCCGCTGCACCATGTGAGAGAGATTCCACGCGGCTTCCACGGAGATGAACGGATCGTAGCCAATGACGTTCATGCCGAGATGGATCGCGTCGTTGGCGACCATGACGCCGATGGCGCCCAGTCCGATGACGCCTAAGGTTTTGCCCTTGAGTTCGGGGCCTTCAAATTTGGACTTGTTTTTTTCCACAATGTCCGGAACCTCGTCCCCCTTGTCCGCGATGGACATGGTCCAGTTGACGCCGCCGATGATGTTTCTTGACGACAGCAGCAACCCGGCTATCGTCAGCTCTTTGACCGCGTTGGCGTTCGCGCCCGGCGTGTTAAACACCACAACGCCCCTTTTGTCGCACTCGTCAACCGGAATGTTGTTATAGCCCGCGCCGGCTCGCGCAATGGCTTTAACCGTGTCCGGTATCTCCACCGAATGCAGATCCGCGCTCCGTACCAGAATCGCGTCCGGATTGGACAGATCGCCCGCAACCTCGTAAGCGTCAATGGGAAAGCGTTTTAACCCTTCCGCCGAAATTTTGTTGTAGGTTCGTATACGGTACATGACAGCCTCCTTACAGATTTTTCTCAAATTGTTCCATAAATCCAATCAGCGCCTTGACGCCTCCAATGGGCATGGCGTTGTAGACGCTGGCTCTCATGCCGCCCACAAGCCGGTGTCCGGCAAGATTCATCAAGCCCGCCGCCGCCGCTTCCTTGACAAACCGGCTTTCGAGATCGGCTTTTTTATCAGACGGGACGTCGCGGTACACAAAAGGAATGTTCATGAGACTGCGATCCGCCTTCGCCACCGGAGAGAAAAACGCCTTTGAATGTTCGAGATATGAATAGAAGAGTTCCGCTTTCTCGCGGTTTATGTTTGCAATGGCTTCAACTCCGCCAAGGTTTTTAAGCCACTCAAGAACAAGCCCCACCATGTAAATGGCGTAGCAGGGCGGCGTGTTGTACATGGATCCTTCCTTCACATGCGTGTCGTAGCGCAACAAGGCGGGTGTCCATGAAGGCGCGGCGCCTATGAGGTCTTCGCGGATAATGACGACTGTTACGCCTGCTGGACCAAGGTTTTTCTGCGCCCCGGCGTAGATGACGCCGAATTTTGACACGTCAAGCGGTTCGGACAGGATGCAGCTTGAGGCGTCGGCGACGAGGGGAACGGGGCCGGTTTCAGGCAGCTTGTTCCATTTTGTGCCTACAATCGTATTGTTGAGGGTGATGTGATAGTAGGCGTCGTCAGGGTCCGGCGCGGGCGCGGCTGGAATATACGTATAGGACGCCTCTTTGGAAGAAGCCCGTACGGAAACGTCCGCATACTTGAGCGCCTCCTTGAAGGCTTTGTCCGCCCAGATGCCGGTGTCGATGTAAGCGGCTTTTTTCTTGGACGCCCCCTGCTCCACGCCCGCGAGATTGAGCGGCGCCATGGCGAACTGCAATGACGCGCCTCCTTGCAAGAACAGCGTTTTGTAGCGCGCCGGAATACCCATAAGCTCGCGGAGCAGAGTTTCGGTCTTTTCAATAATAGGCTTAAAATCCTTTGACCGGTGACTCATCTCCATAACCGATTGTCCGGTTCCGTTCGCGTCGCATAGTTCCGCCGCCGCTTTCTCAAGCGCGGGAAGCGGGAGGGCTGAAGGACCCGGTGAAAAATTAAATACTCGTTTCATACTTGGAATGTCTCCTTGTGAAATATTTCACAGTATAATCGAAAAAATGTCAAGAGGGCGCCCTCTTGTCTCCGGCATCTGCATTGATGAAAAGATGAAAACATATTGACAACACGCCGCAAATAGTATATACTTTTTTCTATAATTTTTAAATCATTCAAAAGGAGCGTCATTTCACAAAATGAACAAGCCGTATTATTCGATGAACCGCAACGATCCAATAAAACGTTATCCCCCCCCCCCCTTATCTTAAAGTAAATTCTTATACCGCAAAGCGTAACAATCATTATACAAGCAAGCCGGACGGCAAAACCGGCGTATTTCTCTTTGACGCCGCCCTGTCGGAGGGATGCCTCGCAATGTCTCAGTTCATCCCGTAAAGGTTGGGGACAGTCCGCAACCGCTCTATATGACCAAAAAATAATCTTAATGATGAACTGCGCCAGATGGCGGGGCATCAGGTTTTCTCCGGGAACCTGTCGTTTGATAGGCGCGTCACGCAACAAGGGACGCCGGCTGAGATCGCGGGATCTTTTCCCCGCTTTAACACAGGAAATCCGCCCATAGGGGCGGTTGACCGCGCCGCGTGTAACGCGCCGGTTTATATAAAAAAAAGAACCTCCAAAGCCGGCGGCTTCCGGCAAGAATAAACCGGTTTTGGAAGCGTATTAAACGCATTGGCATGCGCTGTTTCAAACGGAATTACAATGTGTTTGGCCCTCTTATCATTTCCTTTTTTTGCGGGAATGGCGGCAATAGCGCTGACATTCGGGATGTTATTTACCGGTGGCGGCGATGGCGGCGGGGGAAGCCCTCTGACTTTCACGAACATCGCCGGCTACGATATTCCCGCAGGCGCATCCGGCGCGGCGATTGTATCCATCGCCGTGTTCGCCAGCGAGAGCGATCCGTATACATTTAGCGCAACAGGACTTCCAGCGGGTATCGCTGCTAGCGCAGCCGAAGTGATCTCAGGAACGCCTACTGCGGCAGTACCGGCAGTCGTGGCGGAGATTACCGTTACCGGCACTGCGGGCGCAACGAAACCCATGTTATTAGTGTTTACCAATTCGGGCGACAATAAAGGGAGGATTTATTATACGAAGACGATAAAACCCGGAGGAGTATTAACACCGCTAGCGAGACGCCGCCAGATATTTTTGAAGCCAAGATCACGCCACACTATATACTGTCCGCTGATACCTTGACTATGGAAAATTTTTATTCAGGATGGTAATGATTGGAAAGCATCGTTTACAAGAGGCGGACTGGTTCTACGCGGATCAGTGAATCTGACATCCGGGAGCCAGTTGTCGCTTCCACACCGAACCAGGCTAACCAGCATCTCCTTATCATCGCGTCAGATAAGAAAGTGTATTATGCCCGTAGAGCGGACTGGGGGTTTGACAAGCGCCAATATGATAGCGACCGTGAAGATGTCCGTTTGGACAACGCGACTGGCTCCGCTATAAGTACGGTAATAAAGAAGAATGCTGGAAAGCTGGCCTTTTACCATACCGGCTGATACAGAAGCCACTTCGTTTACGAAACTACAGGAAGGTTATCTTTAAGAGCCGGAACGCGCGGCGCATCCGTCCATAACAGCGTTTGTCTCCGATTTACGCGCCGCCGGGCGGCGGAGCGTTCTTTATAACGGCGCAACAGCATGTTATAGCATCTTGACCGGTAGATTGCTCTATGTTTCAACAGCCCGGCGCTCCGCATCAGGCGATCTCTACCCTATGCGTTAAAACGGCTCTTACACACCGGTTAGAATACCTCTCACCTATGCGTTAGATACCCTCCAACATGCTGAGGGAGGCGGCGAAATGCCTCAAATAGAAATGTTGCCGAAAATAGCAGACGTCTTATTATACGGCTTGCCTGTGCGAAACGCTGACGCAAACGCAGGATCGCTTCATTGACACCGCGCTGAAGTTCCGCCGGGATGTAAAGGGCGCATTGAGACGAGAGGATGTCCTTTCCAGCTTGCGGCGGCAGTTCTGCGCATTCGATGAGCTTTTTGGAACGGGCTTCGCGGCTCATCAAAACCTTGATTTCTTTGGATCCAAGCCGCGTTTTGTTTTTGAGCTTTCGGGCGGGCGTTGGGGATATGGCTTTTCAGTGAATCCAGGCGTTTGGTCAAGCTTTTCCCCGTCAGCCGCAACGCGCCCTTGTCTTTTTTCAGATACCGGTCTAGCTGTTTTCTTTTTATAAAAGCAGTGAAAGGAGCGTTGGCAAAAAGTGGACAAATCCCCGGTTGGCTGGCAAAGCGGATACGCCGGAATATCCCTTGCGGACATGTCATGCAAAAATTTGATTATATGAGGCTGTTCCAAAACTTGAGTTCTGGAACAGCAACCTTAGATGTAATAGAAAACCCGGGGTCAAAATGCTAATAATATTGGCGTTATTGGTGTTTTTCCCGGTTTTTCGGAAGCCTGTTCCAATGACTTTATAAGAGGTTCGCCGGTATCCATCCGCTTTTCGGCTGAAATAATTTTGAGGCGACGCGAGTCCCTGCATAAAACGTTAGTTTATATTACATTGGCAGAAGGCTATATGAATTTTATTGTAAGAAAATTTTAGTGGTTGACGATCAGCCTGAAATTATCAATAGTATTACAGGCATCATTAAAGGCAGGCGCGAAGTCTACCCGGCGAAAACAACGGCGCGGGCTTTCTCGTTGTTGCATTCGACCAAGTTTGATCTTGTCCCGCTTGATAGTTTGATGCCCGGGATGAACGGCATGGAATTTTTTGAATACATAAAAGCGCAAGATTGGTACGACGGCGTCCCGGTGATCTTTGTGTCTTCCGAATCCGATTTTAAGACCGTCGCCCATGCCCTCAGTCTTGGCGCGAATAACTATATAAAAAAACCATTAAAAAAATGCGCCGCTGGAAAAGATAAAGTCGACCATCGGCAAAGAAAATTTTAGTGGTTGGCGATCAGCCTGAGATCATCAATAGTATTACAGGCATCATTAAAGGCAGGCGCGAAGTCTACCCGGCGAAAACAACGGCGCGGGCTTTCTCGTTGTTGCGCACGGTCAAGTTTGATCTTGTCCCGCTATAAAAAAACATTAAAAAAATGCGCCGCTGGAAAAGATAAAATTGGCCGGGGGCGAGTAGAAAAGCAAACAAGAGCGGCTGTTCCAAATGGCATTTGGAGCGGCTTCCTTAGAATTTGAGTATGAAGGAGCGCATAATGATCAAGGTATTAACCGCTTATACCGAAGAGATTGATGATGTCGAAACCGCTGTTTCCACCCTGTTGACGCAACTTGCGCCGGAAAAACATTTTTTGAAGAATTCGGTCGTTCTGGTTCACTGTTACTACGAATTTATCGAATCCGGGGTAGTGGAAGAACTAGACCGGCGGCTCGGTATTCCCGCCATCGGAACAACCACCGCAGCCCTGGGCATTCCGGGACATATTGGGGATATGGGGCTTTCCCTATCTGATTTACTACCTTCACGTAACGGCGATGTTCAACAGTGAAAATATGCTGGACGGAATAATACTGCTTTTTACGAATATCACGGAACTTGAAGACGTACGGGTGAAGGCGGAAGCGGCGAACAAGGCGAAAAGTGAATTTCTGGCAAAGATGAGTCATGAAATCCGCGCTCCGATGAATACGATCATCGGCATGAGCGACCTGATGCCCCAAGAAAATTTGGATCCCGTGCAAAAAAGCTATCTGTCCGACATTAATAAAATGTCAAAAATCCTTTTGGGCATTATCAACGACATTCTTGATTTTTCCAAGTCGGAAAGCGGAAAGATGGAACTCATGCCGGGGCATTTCAACATTTACACGGTATTCGATCAAATTTCTTCAATACAGCCTTTTATCTCGAAGCAAAAATCTCTTGAATTCCGAAGCGAATGTTCGCTTTCAGTTCCCGCATTTATCTATGCCGACGAGACGCGGATCAGCCAAATTTTTACGAACGTGATAAATAACGCCATCAAATACACCAAGAAAAGTTCCGTCTCATTCACGCTGGATACGGGCAAGTTTACCCGGGACGATACGGACAACGATTATCTCATTGCAAAAATCTCCGATACCGGAATCGGAATAAAAAAAGAAAATATCCCTTTCCTTTTTGAAAGTTTCCAGCAGATGGATACCCGCAAGAACAAGGGCGTCGAAGGAACGGGATTGGGACTTGCCATAGTCAAGCAGTTGGTACCCTTGATGGGTGGGTTTATTGATGTTGAAAGCGAGTATGGAAAAGTATCCGTGTTTACCATATACCTTCCCCTTGTAAAAGGGGACTCCGCAAAGGCGGAACGGCATACAGAGGACCCGCAGCAGTTTATCGCCGTAGAGGGGGTCAGAGTCTTGGTGGTAGATGACATTCCGGCGAATCTTACTGTCGCAAAAGGCTTCCTTGACCGGAAGCGGATCCCATCTGATTTGGCGGAGGATGGACCCTCGGCGATTGATTTCGTCGCAAAATCTCTTGATGAGAGCCGCCCTTACGACCTCATATTTATGGATCACGTGATGCCCGGCATGGACGGCATAGAAACCGCCGCCCGGATCAGGGAACTTGAGAAATCCCGGCAGGGTACAGGCGGGGAATTCCTTGCGATCCCGATCATCTGCCTTTCCGCCAACGCCGTACAAGGCGCTGAGGAATTTTTCCTGTCTTCCGGCATGAATGGTTTTATCTCCAAACCCATAGAAGACGCCGCCCTGAACAGGGCGCTGAGGAAATTTCTGCCACGGGAAAAATATACTCTTGTTGATAAAAAAGACGACGAGAGCGATGCGGGAAAATTGAATGAACGCGAAGAACGGATTCGGGGGGGAACTCGCAAAGATCGAAGGGCTTGACTTGGATCAGGGGCTTTACTATGCCGCGGAAAGTTTTGAAACCTACGCCTCGACGCTGAAACAGTTTTCCGCTGGTGTGGAAAAGGGGCTTGCCCTCATCCGCGAAAGTCTCGCCGCGGAGGACTGGAACCCCTATACCGTGCAGGCGCACGCCTACAAGGGCATCTGCGCCACCATAGGAGCGCAACGTCTTTCTTACTGGGGCAAGAATCTGGAAGCGGCCTCAAAGAGCGAAGACAAATCGGCCTGCTTTGCGGAAACCGGGGTCTTTTGTTCCGCTCTGGCTGATTTTAACGCGGCGCTTCGCCGTACTTCGCTTTTTACGGAAGATGTCGAAATAACCAAGACCGAGATCGGCGCAACGGACATGAAGGCAAGGCTTGCCGAACTCGCGGAAGCCTGCGAGGAGGGCGGATCCACCCGGATCAATGTTGCGACAACGAAACTCGAAGGCTTGCGGCTTGCCAATGCGGATCCCGGTTTTGAGGCGGCCCTTGCGGAAGTGATCGGCTTGTCCCGGTCGATGGACTACGACGAGGCCGCGGAAAAAGCCCGCATGATGAGCGTTGAATTGAAAAACCAAAACTGAAGGATGAAAGAGGCGCCGTGTGGAGAAAAAGCGCCATGAACCCGGTGGAATGTGGAGTTGTCTCACTGTCAACACGTTAAGGAGATGGAGGCGCATGGCTCCACAAGGGCTGTTTTTGCGTCTAAAAGCCGTGCCAAAAACGCGGGAATACTATGAGCCTTCAAAAGAAGGCGCAGTCAGAATTAATGCGACGTTTATGTGAAGCGCCGCTGTCCCTTGCCAAAAAACCTACAATAATGTATACTGCCTCCATGAAATTTTCAGAGACGTTTATTCCGACGCTCAGAGAGGCGCCGGCGGACGCGGTGATAGCGAGCCATAGGCTTATGTTTCGCTCCGGGATGCTGCGCAAGTTTGCAAACGGGCTTTTCGCCTATCTGCCCCTGGGTCTGCGGGCGTTCCGCAAGGTGGAGAATATCATCCGCGAAGAGATGAACGCGATTGGATCGCTTGAGATAAAGCCGAGCGTGGTGGCGCCGGGCGATCTGTGGAAGGAATCGGGACGGTGGGACAGCATGGGCGAAGCCCTGTTGAAGGTTGCGAATAGAACCGGCGCGGATCTGGTGATTTCTCCCACAGCCGAGGAAGCTGTTACCAGCATAGTACGCGATGAATTGTCCAGCTACAAGCAATTGCCGATTTCCGTGTACCAGATCAACACCAAATACCGCGATGAAATACGTCCGCGCTATGGCGTCATGCGCGGACGGGAATTCACCATGAAGGACGCTTATTCCTACCATATCGATGAAAAAAGCCTTGATGAAACCTATCAAAAAATGGGAAAGGCGTACAGGCGGATTTTTCAACGGTGCGGGCTTACCGTGATGCCGGTGCGCGCTGATTCGGGCGCTATGGGCGGGTCCGGTTCCGAAGAGTTCATGGTGGGAAGCGCGATAGGCGACAACACGCTGCTTCTCTGCCGGGCGTGCGAGTATGCGGCGAATGTGGAAAAGGCGGAATGCGCGCCCGACTATGACGCGCCTGCGGCGGCGCCGCAGGTACCGCCTCTTGAAAAAATCGCGACGCCTGCGGCGAGAACCATCGCTGAACTCTGCGCCTTCCTGAAAACGGACGCAAAAACATTTGTCAAGACCCTTATCTACCGCGCGGTGAATGTGGAACTTGACCTTTCAAACGCGCCGGGCTGCGCTCTTCTGAAGCGCGTCCGTCCCACGCCCGCAGCGCCTGCGGTGTATGCGGAGGCGTTCTTCGCCGTGTGCATACGGGGCGACATTGACGTCAATGAAGCGAAACTCGCCGCGGCGCTAAAAGCCGGCGGGGTCAGCCTCGCATCTGATGCGGATGTGGAGCGGCTCACCGGCGCGCCTGTGGGTTTCGCCGGGCCCGTAGGTCTCGCGGCCATGCCGGTCATCGCGGATGAAACAACGACCGCGTTGAGCGATGCGGTTACAGGCGCCCTTGAAAAAGACGTCCATTACCGGCATGTGGCGTACGGCAGAGATTTTGCGCCCTGGCTCGTCGCCGATGTCCGCACAGTCAAGGCGGGCGACCGGTGTCCGGTGTGCGGCGGCGAGTTGTACGAAAAAAAAGGCAATGAGTTGGGGCATATTTTTAAATTAGGGTATAAGTATACCAAAAGCATGAACGTGCGTTTCCTCGATGAAAACGGCGCGTCTCAGACGCCTGTCATGGGGTGCTACGGCATCGGCGTTGACCGCACCCTCGCGTCGATCATTGAAGAACACCATGACGACGCCGGTATCGTATGGCCCATGAGCGTCGCGCCCTTCCATGTCGTCATTGTGCCGATTAAATATGAAGGGGCGGTGAAAAGCGCGGTCGACGCGATAGCGGCAGGCCTTGAGAAAAGCGGCGTTGAGACCCTGATTGACGACCGGAATGAACGCGCCGGAGTCAAGTTCAACGACGCGGATCTCATCGGCATACCGTTCCGCATTGTTGTGGGCGATAAAAATCTGGCGCTGGAGGCGCCTCTGGTGGAAGTGAAGCGGAGAGGAGAGCGCGAAGCGAAACTCATACCGGTGGATGCTGTTGTTCAAGAGACAGCCGGCATGGTGTTTGACGAATTGATGAAAGTAGGATGAGGAGGAGACAAAGAGTGAACATTGCGGATTATCTTTCGGATCTGACAAGCAACGATTACATTGACGTAGGGTTATATGATAAGTACAATGTAAAACGCGGACTTCGTAACGCGGATGGAAGCGGCGTACTGGTGGGTTTGACCCGCGTGGGCGAAGTTCACGGGTACATCG
Source organism: Treponema sp. (assembly GCA_031279555.1). Lineage (GTDB taxonomy): Bacteria > Spirochaetota > Spirochaetia > Treponematales > Breznakiellaceae > JAIRKH01. The sequence continues at coordinate 29,186 of JAITIK010000141.1, forward strand.
TCATTGAAGGCGAACACCAGGCGGTTGACGGGCAACTGTTTTACCGCGGCATTAACGTGGAAGAGATTGTCGCCGCGGCGGCCCGTGAAAAACGATGCGCGTTTGAGGAAGTAGTGTACCTTCTCATGTTTGGCGCGCTCCCGTCAAAGGCGCAGTTTGAAAAATTTCGCGCCCTCATGGGAGAGAATCGCAAACTTCCCATGTATTTCAGGCGCGATCACATTATGAAGGCGCCTTCCAGCGACATTATGAACAAACTCGCCCAGTCAGTGCTGACCCTTTACTCGTTTGACAAGAAAGCTGAAGATCGTTCGCCTGAAAATATTCTCCGCCAGTGCATTGAATTGATCGCCCGTTTTCCCGCTATTGTCGCGTATTCCTACATGGCGAAAAAACATTACCTCGACAAGGACAGCCTCATCATCCATGAGCCGAATCCCAATCAAAACACTGCGGAAACGATCCTTTCCCTCATCAGGGCGGACCGGCGGGTCTCCCGTCTGGAAGCGGAAACCCTTGATTTGGCGCTGACGCTACACGCGGAACACGGCGGCGGCAACAACTCGACCTTTGCGGTGCATTTGATTTCTTCAGCGGACACAGACACGTATTCGGCGATTGCGGCCGGCGTCGGTTCGCTTAAGGGGTACAAACACGGCGGCGCGAACGCCAAGGTCAGCGGCATGATGGAGGACATCAAGCGGCATGTCAATAAATGGGATGACGAAGCCGAAGTGGAAGCCTATCTTGAAAAAATCCTGAAGGGCGAAGCCTACGACCGCACCGGGCTTATTTACGGGCAGGGACATGCGGTGTACACAAAGAGCGACCCCCGCGCCATCCTGCTCCGCGACAAGGCGACTCAGCTTGCCACTGAAAAGCAGTGTATGGACGAGTTCAATCTTTACACGCTCATTGAGCGGCTCGTACCGGGGGTCTTTAAGCGCGTGAAAGGCTCGGACAAAGAGATATGCGCCAACGTCGACTTTTACTCTGGCTTTGTGTATAGTATACTCGGCATACCGGTTGAACTGTACACCCCGATATTCGCGGTGAGCCGCGTGGCGGGCTGGTGCGCCCATCGCATGGAAGAAGCCGTCGCCGGCGGGCGCATCATCAGACCCGCGTACAAGTGCGTTCAGAAGCACATCCCCTACCTTTCCATCGCTGAACGGGAGCGACAGGCGTCGGCGCACACATGAAAGGCTGGCAAACCGTCCGGCGTTCGTATTGTCAAAAGCAAAAAGCGACGCCTTTTTTGATAAAATATTGAGGCAATCCCATGCCGGCGTCCGCTTGTCGGCAAAGGATGCGCCAATAGCGGCGCCGCCGGCGTTAAGCTGTATACAACGGCGATTATATCAGGTGAAGAACAATTTTGTTACGAAGCGGACGCCACGGATGGCATCCGTGTTTTATTTATTAGAGCGTAGCCCTTTTGGGTAAATACCCCGCAACTTGTTGCGGAACACTGGGGGTGTGGGGGATTTGTTCCCCACATACGCAAAGATTTCAAGAGAATCTTCAATACCGCAAAGCAAGTTCTGCGGTTGTTTATTCCTTTATCTTTATAATTCAGATCATCCCTGGTTTTACTAAACTTTTCATAAATATTAACTCATATATTGCAATGAAGGCTTTCTAAAGAAAACTGAAACGATAGAAGGTCTAAGCGTTGATGAATACAGCGCTTCTTTTACCACCCTCAAGAATTGTTCCAAGCCGCTTGTTGTCTTTTTCCCTTTGCCTTTTTGCTCTTGCCTACAAGATGCCCGTCTACTGTCAGAAACACCGGCTTCTCTAGTTTGAATAACAGTTGTTTCAGAAAATCTATTACGCCCCTTACTGCCGGCAATCGGCGACATATTAACAGAAAAACGCGCCCCGCTCGTCTTTATTATCGGCGTCTTCTTTTTAGGCGTCCATGTCGTCTCGCTGTGACAATCAAACATTATCGCCGATTCATCCTCCAATACACCGCTCCACCGCATCTTTTGGCCTCTTTTTTTATCTCAGGATATTCTTTCTTCAAGAATTTCTCCATAGCCTCTTTATTTTGCTGATACGCCCATGGCGGGGCCGCCGCGCCGGCAAGCCTGGCGCCTTCAGCGTGCGACATGCCGGCGCCTGGACACACTTGCATTAAATGCGCCTTTTATTGCTTCCCTGATTATTTCTATAGTCCATAGCGCAAAGTCAAATTTATACTGTTCCGGGCGTTTCATATTTTATGATATTGTAAAGGCGCGTCATTTGAGCGCCGTCCAGTTTAGGCGGCCGTCCCCTGGATTTATGGACGTGCAACGCTTCAAATCCGCCAAACCAGTATTGGGATAGCCAATACTATGTCATTCGCCGCTGGCAACCTATAGATTTAATCGCTTCTTCGGGGGCTTTCCTCATTTAACACCCGCGCCGCACCGCCGTAATTCTTATTTGCGCCTGCGCTTCACGGTTTAATTTTCTGCCATCGTTTGTTCGCATCATTTTCTTATTTTATCACGAGCTAATACTTTTGTAAATATTAGCAAACTGATTATTACTTCAACGTTTATTAAATAATAATATTTATTAGGCGAAGCCTATACGGTTTAATACCCCGCGGCTCGCCGCAGCTGTAAACAGACTGAATTTGAATGAAATTTAACAGCATCTTGGCATTGTAAAGCAATCTGCATATTTTGATAGCGCTGAATAAGTAATATCAATCAAACAACCAAACAACGAAAAGTTTTGTCGATACCGCAGGGCTTGCCCTGCGGTTGTTCATTATATACATTTGCATTTTCATCGGCGAATAACCAGAAAATAATATTCAATGCAACTCCAAGAAAAAACAACAAATATAATCTATAAGAACCAATTGCGGAATTTTCCATTTAATCTAAATTCATCCATAAATTACTCCTTCATTTATGTTTTCTTATGATAATGTTTCCCATAATACTGGCCAAGCGTTTTTTATACAATTTTTACAAAAATTTTGGGGCGTATTTCGCCTGACGTTCAGGTTGTTTGCGAACCTTCGGTTTGCGCCTCTACGGGGCGACGACGTTTTGCCAACCCGAATAAAGACGTTGCGAAGCAAAGGCAGCGTATCCCGAACCGCCCGGCGGCGAAGCGTATACATGCCCGTCATGCGACGTACCACCGCACCCTATTTCTGTTTCTTGTTGTTACTATCTTTTTATATTTAGATGACAACCGATCCCTACTTGCTCAAGAAATACCCTTCAATAATCTGTATAAACTGATCGGGAACTTCCAGATTCGTAACATGATCGGCATCAAGCTTTATATATTGACAATTGGGAATCAATGAAACAGCCCGATTCGCCTGTTCCTGATTCATCGCGCCATTCAACGTACCGTCTTCCATGATCTCAAAATGGGCATGAATCAATAATGCTGGACACCGGATTTTCACAAGCGCATCAGCATGATCAAACCCTTCATTCCATGTTCCTTCATGAAATGAAGCGCCAAATCGCGGATCATAATAATTCAAGCCCCTCAGCATTTCCTGTACAACAATTGGTAAAAACGCTATCGCAACTGGTTTCCCGGGATTGGCTTTTTTATAATTACTTACAACAAATTTAATCAACGGCTGGGATAATGGCCCTGTATACGTTCTAAAAAACTCCGTGCCATTTTCTATCCAGTAATCCAAAAAATTACCGCCATACTGTTTATCCTGAACCGCTTTATAACTGGCAGTGAAAAGCTTGTCTGCAATTGTCTGTTTTATTTCAGGATATTCAGACGAGAACAATGGCGGATCTTCCAAAACAACCGCCTTTACCAAGTCAGGTCTATTGGCAGCCAGCCAGACAGTTAAAAGTCCTCCCGATGAATTTCCGGTTACATAAGCAGGCTCCCCAATTGCCGTCTCAATGAAATTCGCCAAATCGTTTCCGATTTGGCTGGCTGTCATAGGGTAATTATCAGGATATATGGTCTTTCCATGACCAGGATAGTCCACCGCAAATATATGAAATTCTTTTGATAGCGCCGGCAACACTTTACTGTAAGTAAACCAGTCCAGCGTCTGCGCGTGCAGCAGAAGCAATGCGGGCCCGTTATTTTGTCCTTCCACATAATTGAAATCCACATCGCCAACTTTGACGGTCTTTTCTATTACGCCTGCTTCAATCAGTTTTTGTTCCGATGGATTTTTATAATATTTCATATAAGTCATTAGGATGATACATCCTCCTGCTATGATAACTAAGATAAAACTTATAACAATAGAAAATTTCAGCGCTTTTATTTTCAAAGAATTATTAGTGTTCATATTGGCGCATACTCCTTATTACTAATTAAAACAATATTCAATATTTTGTCAATATGTTTTACCAATTATATTCAGAAAGATTAGGTGGCATGTCGCATAACGTTTCGGCTGTATGGTACGCTAATTTCCCCTACTACCGGATAATCCACCACAAAATTTTGTTTATTCGCCCTTTGTTCTTTTATAGACACTACCATAACTCATATTCTTTGTCAACTATTTTTTAAAAAAATGAAAAAACCAGCGTTTTTAAATAATGACAAAAAGATGCAGATAAAACAATGAAAGAAACATGCGAAGGAATCAGCTAACGGCATGGGATGAGATTTCTTGAGATGGGAGCGGAAGGGGATCGCGCGGATTTTCTAGCGCGGCCGGCGCCGTCATGCGGTCCGTCGAAGACAGTCGCGGCGATAAAGAGCCTAACGGCAAAGGAACCGTTTGGGAAGCGCTCCGGCGTGAAGGGACAATCATGGGGGGAATTCCGGGCGGACGGACATTTCGTGAGCGCGGCGGGACGACGCAGCGACGAATGCGTGACAACGAGCCGGGCAAGATTACAGGGAACGGAAGGACGCGGGCATATTAGGATAAAATCAGCTTGCGCGCAACCCATGTCGAAGATGTGGAGAATTGCCGCTTAATCTGTTTGATCTAACGTTGCGGGGGCGCGTTCAGGAAAAGCGTTCTGCCTAAAATATCGAATATCCGCCGGGCTTTTTCAAGCATCTTTTCACAGCCCAGCTTGTCTTTATGGTTGTATAGTTTTGAAACGTCTTTCGACACTTTGTGCCCCATAAAGAACTCCTCGGCCCCTTCGCCGAGATTTTCAGAGTCCATAAGCGTTTTCCAGTAATGCCTGCCGCTGTAATAGGATATATACTATTCTTCAAGGTCGGCGGCGCTCACGCCCAGCCTCCCGCCCAATTCGACGTTCACTTTTTTGTAAACCGCAGACTGGTTATAGCCTTTCTTTGAAAACAGATAGTCG
>JAITIK010000159.1 GCA_031279555.1 Treponema sp.
TTTTCATAACTGTCCTCCTAAAAAAAATCGCTTCCTCCATGCGGAGGGAGCCAAGAGGACTAAACGCATTGCAATTCCATCTACAACAGCGTAAACTGGCGATGCGTTTAGCGCGCCCCAAAGCCGGCGTATTCTGGCGGGAAGCGAGCCGGTTTTGGGGTTCCTCTTTTTTATATCAACCGCCCGCGGGCAAGTTTTCTGTGTTGAATCGAACGGGGGCGTCCTCCCGCTTGATCCTCCGGACAACGCGCTCCTTTATGGAACTACGAGCGCCTGAATTTCATTCCGGCGCCTTCTTTTTCGTTCCGCGGCGTTGGCGCGGCGAGCGTAACAAAGCTGCGGCCCCAGTCCAAACATGCGTCATCCCCTTGAAGGATGCCATCATATCCTTTCATGGCTTTCTCCTTGATTGTGTTTTATAAGTTTTATGGCGTATAGCGGTTGCATTGCGAATTTTCGGGGCATCCCGCAGACTTCGCGGGATGCCAACCGGCGCGGACGCATCTACGCCGGTTTTACCGGACGTTTCGCGTGTATAAGGATTGTTATTCTCTACAATATAATAAGTTAGTTTACAGAATATGGGGGGGGGGGGGGGTAATCGCTACGGAGAACCGGAATCGGAACATACATTTTTTTCATACGCATTAAGTGTCGCTCCTTTTGAAAGAAATAAAATTCTATTAAGAGTATAGATAGGTTATGGGCGCGTGTCAATACTACTTGGCAATAATTTTTCCAGAATTATTACAGATCGTATCACTGACTTAAATTCGCTGGAAGCTGGCGCTCAATGTTTCCCCCTCTACTGGTACGAAAAGAAGGGAAAGTCCAAGCCGGCTTATTTGAAAAAGAGGAAAGCGGCTATATCCAGCATGACAGTATACCGGACTTCATACTCGACCAGGCTCATATACGGTACGGCCTTCGGGTTGCTAAAGAAGACATATTCTATTTTGGGCTTTTTCCCGGACCGGCCGCCAACTGGCTGAATTACACCTGAATTACGAAGGCCAGAAAAAGCCGCTTGAAGTTACCGTAACCAAAATGTCTTTCCCCGCCAAAGGGAAGACAGACACAATCAATTGCAATGCCTATATCACCATTTCCAATATCCCCGATAAAGCCTGCCAGTACATTGTAAACGGCAAATCCGCTATCGAATGGGTCATGGAACGCTACGCCGTAACAACCCACAAGGAGAGCGGCGTAAAAAACGACCCCAACGACTGGGCCATTGAACACAACAACCCCCCTTTTGCGGACAGCGCAATCACAGCCGCAAATTCGCGGATGTATAAATCCGCTGGACAAGCAATACTAACTCATTATAAAATAAAAAAAATAACGCCGCTTATGATATTCTGGAAATAGGTAAAATGCGCAATCCGGCGCATCTCATATACAGCCGGAACGTACGCCGTTTATTGACAAAACCGAAGCTAGGAAACAGCCTCCGGCTGCGTTTCCCATTGACAAAGCGATTCCCGAAACATAGAATAAAAAAGATGAAAAACCTGAAACATGCGCGGAGAAACGAAAACCATGAGGTTTTCACTTCACAGATTGAACGCATCGCGTCAAATGGGGCGGGAATTCTTACGCGCAACGGGCAAAAATTTTTTGTCGATGCGACCGCGCCGCTTGACAGGGTGACAGTCAGGGTCCAAGAACTGCATAAAGGGTGGGGGACGGCTGAGGTGTTGCGCATAGAGGAACAATCGCCGTTCAGGACGCCCTGCGTCTGCCCCCTTGCCGGACGATGCGGAGGGTGTTCCCTCCAACACCTTGCCTACGAAAAGCAGGTTGAAGAAAAAGCCGCCATATTGCGGGAAAGTTTTGTCCGCATCGGAGGCTTTAAGGAGCCGCCCGCCGTACGGATCAGGCCATCCAAAGCTTTTGGATACCGCAACCGCGTACAATTCCACCGCTTCAAGGCCTCGCTTCCCGGATTTAAAGTGAAGCGGAGTGATGAGATCATTCAGGTCGCCGCGTGTCCTGTCGCCGACCAAGGCATAAACAACGCGCTTGCGGAAAAAAGAATCACGCCGCCGGTTGAAAAGGACCGTTGGACGGTTTATTCCTATAAAGACACTTTTTTAATGGAAGGGAAGAACGGGCGCGGATCCGTTGTTCTTCTGGACAAGAAGCTTTTGCTGGACGCGGGCGTTTTTTTCCAAAGCAACGCATCCGCGCTTGAAACGCTCATTAAAGACGTGGTTTCCATTGCGAAAGAAACCGGTTCCGGCGCTTCCGCGCCGCCGCTGGCGCCGCTTGCCGCGGACGTTTACTGCGGTGTGGGAACGTTCTCCGTTTTTTTGCAAGACGCGGGCTGTTTCGAAAGCATAGACTTGGTTGAAGAAAACAAAACCGCTTTGAGCCTTGCCCGCGGCAACATCAGCGCCGTTGCCGCCGCAGGCGCTGACCAAGGCGTCCGTGGAAACTGTTACGCGGTTTCCGCTGATGTCTGGGCTAAGGGCAATAAAAACCGCTACGGTTTTATTATAGCGGATCCGCCGAGGGAAGGGCTTTCGCAGGGGATGCGCGCGTGGCTATGCGCGCAAGGGTCGCCGGTTTTTGCGTATGTGTCGTGCAATCCGGCGACCCTTGCGCGGGACAGCGAAGCGCTGGTGAAAAGCGGCTATGCGCTTTCTTCGCTCGCCTTCTACGATTTTTATCCGCATACGCCGCACATTGAAAGTTTAGCTGTATTCCGAAGGAGCCGGTTATGAAGATCAGAATTTCATTCTTGGTATGTTTTCTTTTTTCGCTTTACGCGCCGCTCTATGCGCAGATGGAACTTGCCGACGCGCTGGGACGAAAAGTCATCCTGAGAAACGCGGCGCAGCGGATCGTAAGCCTTTCTCCGGCGGCGACGGAGATTCTTTTTGCCGTGGGAGCCGGCGGGCAGGTTGTGGGCAGAACCGAGTACTGCAATTATCCCGCCGCCGCGTTGTCTATTCCCGTTGTCGGCGGGTTTTCCGGCGCGACCGTGAGCGTAGAACATATTGCGGCCCTCACGCCCGATTTGGCGCTTGTATCCGCGGACATGCATCAACGGCTTGTTCCGCTTCTGGAAGGAGTCGGCATAGTGGTTTTTGCCCTTGAGCCGCGTAATTTTGAAGAGGTGTACGCGGTGATAGAGATCGTAGGGCGGCTCAGCGGACATGATCGAAACGCCGTCCGTGTGGCGCGGGATATGAATGCGAAGCTGGCGCGCATTGAAAAACGAACGCAAGGTAAAAGAGCGCCGGCAGTGTTTTGGGAGCTTTACGATTCGCCGCTTATGACGAGCGGCGGCGGCACGTTTGTCAACGAAGCGATAACAAGAGCGGGCGGCAGGAATATTTTTGCCAATGAGCGCGGGCGGTGGATAACAGTGAGCTTTGAACAGGTGTTGCTTCTCGATCCTGAGTGGATATTCATGGGGAGCGATCATGGCGTTGATGTAACAACGCGCCCATTATGGAGAACGGTTTCCGCAGTGAAGAACAATCGAATAGCCGTTATTGATGCTGATACGATCTACCGCTATGGCCCGCGTTTGGCGGATGCGGTCGCCGCTATCGCGCGGATATTGCATCCGTAACTATCCATAAATAACGAAGCGCAACGAAAAGAATGAAGCGTAATAAAAAAATCAAAGAAATCGCGCCGGCGCTTGCCCTTTGCCTCATAGCGGCGTGTCTGCTCGGCTTGTCGCTCGGTTCCTTGCGGCTTGGCGGACTTTTTCAAGACATGGAGAACCGCGAGCTTGCGCTGATGGTGCTGTTCAGGCTGCGTCTGCCCCGCGTTGTATTTGCCGCAGCTGCCGGCGCCTGCCTCGGCGTTTCAGGCGCGGGTTTTCAAGCCGTGTTTCGCAACGCGCTCGCCGACCCCTTCATCATAGGCGCGTCTTCCGGCGCGGCGTTGGGCGCGGGCGTTGCGATGATTTTTCCCGTGAGCGGCGCGTTGTCCGCCAGCGCGGCGCTGTCCGTGCCGGCGGCGTCTTTTGCCGGCAGTCTCGCCTCGGTTTTCGCGGCTTTGTTGATCTCCCGCGCCGCTGGCATAGCTTCCGCGACAAACCTTCTTTTGGCAGGCTCCGCTGTCAGCGCCCTGTGTTCGAGTATGCTTTCCTTGTTGTTCATCCTGAAAGACGGCGGCTTTCAGCGGGTGTATTATTGGATGTTGGGAAGCCTTGCGGTCTCATGGAACGCCGTTTTGTCCGCGCTGCCCCTGATGTTCGCCGGAACGCTCGCCATCTTCCTGTCGTCACGCGCCATGGATCTGCTCTTGCAGGGCGATGAAACAGCCGGGAGTCTTGGACTTGATGTGAAGAAGGCGCGTATTACGGTGATTCTGGGCGCGTCTCTCGCTGTCGCGGCCACGGTTTCTGTGTGCGGCGTCGTCGGCTTTGTAGGGCTTGTCGCTCCGCATGTGGCGCGTCTTTTTACCGGTTCGATTCACAAACGCCTGTTGCCGGCGTCCGCCCTCTTTGGCGCGCTTATAGTTCTGATCGCCGATATTGCAAGCCGCTCCGTTCTGCCGCCGCTCGAGATTCCCATCGGCATCATCACCGCGCTGGGCGGGTCGCCGTTCTTTCTGTTTCTGCTTGCCAAAAACAGCGGCGCGGCGCGAGGGAGATGAAGGCTTTGCTTGAATTACAAGAGCTTTGCGTTGGATACAAAAATAAAACCATTCTCAAAAATATCAATGGCGCCATAGGAGAGGGAGAATTGCTGACGCTCATAGGACCCAACGGCGCCGGGAAGACGACCCTGTTGAGAACCATAGCCGGGTTGCAAGAGCCGCTTTCAGGGCGCGTTTTAATTGATGGAAAAAATCCCGGCGCGTTGAAGCCGCAAAAACGCGCGGAACTGTTGAGTTTTCTGTTTCAGGGAAACGGGCTTCAGGGAGGGTTCGCGGATTGGTCTTTCACGGTTCGGGAAATGGCCGCACAAGGACGCTTTCATCAACGAGGTTTGTGGGGAAAAGAGACAAAAGCCGACAGAGAAGCTGTTGAAAAAGCCCTTGCCGAAGCGGATTTGTCACATTTTGCGGAAAAATCAATAGCCGAACTTTCAGGCGGCGAATTTCAGCGCGCGCTTATCGCCAGAACCATTGCGCAGGGGGCGAATGTCATCCTTCTTGACGAGCCGGTTAATAATCTCGATCCAAAATACGCGCTTTTGGTGATGGATCTGGTAAGAAAACTCACCTTGCGGGGAGCAGCCGCCCTTGTAACGCTCCACGATCTGACCCTTGTCAGCCTTTATGCGGACAGGGTTGGCGTCGCGGCTCATGGAGCATGTGTCTTTGGCTCGCCAAAAGACATGCTGAGGGAAGAATTGTTGGAAGATGTTTTTGAAATCAAGGGGTTTTTTCGGAAGGTTCCGCTTCATTGACAGGCGCGGCAACCGCTTCACTCGCCGCCGGTTCCAGAGGCTGCTCCGCAGATTTCAGAGCCGCGCCGGTTTCTGTGACTGCGGGTTCCTCTCTTTGCGGACTGGGCGGGTTGTCAATGACGCGCTGGATGTCAGCCTTACGCGCTTCGGAAACGCCGTCTTCCGTGAGCAAGAGTTTCACCGCGTCAAAATCCGCGAAACCGTCCATGATTGCGCCTTCAAGCTCGGCGATTCCTTCATCATTTTCACTGTCCGCAATGAGCAGTACACGGGCGATGGCGAAACGCGCCTCCGGTTTTGTGGGATTTTTGTTGTCCGCCGGCATCGCCTCATACGCGGCGCGGTACGTTTCAAGAGCGAGCGCGTAAAGCTGCGTATACTCCAAACAAACGCCGTATTCGTAGCGCACTTGCGGATCATCGTTAGCCGCGAGCCAGAGCGCGTAGGAATCAACCGCTTCGGGCTTGCTCTGCGCCTTTTGCGCCCGCGCATAGAGCAACAGGGCGTCTTTGTTTTCCTGCAACACCGTAGGGCGCCGCGCGAAAATTTCTTCCGCCTTGTCGTATTTTTTTAAGGCGTACAACACCAGCGCGTAATTATAGCCGTTGTCGGCGCTTTCAGGCACCAATTCAAGCGCGCGGCTGTAATAGGCTTCCGCTTTGTCCAACTCGCCAGTCTTGATTCGGACGTACGCCGCGGCTTTGAGCGCCTGAACATTGTTGGCGTCTTTTGCCAGCGCCCGCTCAAAATACCGCGCCGCATCTTCGTACCGCTTTGTCTCAAACGCTATCCGTCCTAAATTGTAGTCCGAAGCGGTTACGGTTTTTTTTGCGGAACGGGCTTTTATCAGCCACGCCTCGGCTTCGGCGTATTTTCCCATATCGAAATACGCCATGCCGATAGCGAAGTATTCTTCCGCGGAAATCGCGTTGCTGACGCAGGAAAAAAACGGGAATGAGAACAGGGGCGATAAAAAAAAGAGGAGCGGGAGAAAGCGGAGTTTAAGAAACGTGTACATGCCGTTCATAATTACAAATTTCAACCTCCGCTTTCCGCGCCGCTATCGCGTCGCTTCGCGCTACTGGTTAAGCACCGTCGCCTCTATCTCTCGCAACTGGCTGCGGTACAGTTGGGCTATGTTTGAGCCGTAGTCCGCTATAAGCTGCATGATATTGCGCTGGCCTGTTCCCCCGGCGTCCTTGCCGTTGATGCGGTCGCCCGCGTCGCCAAGCCCGGGCATAATGTACGCGGAATCGTTCAGCATGGGATCCATCCACAACGTGAACACCTGGCAGTTGTCCAATGCCCGCACCACGCGGAGCGCGCCTTTCAGCGCCGCTATTGCGTTGAAGAATTGCACCGACTTGGGCTTGACGCCCTGGGAAAGCAGGTGTTTGACCACCGTGACAAGGCTTCCGCCCGTCGCGTTCATGGGATCCGCGAATACAAGATCCTTGCCGTCTAGCGCTTCAAGATCAAAATAGGAGCGGTCAAGGTCAAGGATATACTCCATGTTGTTTTCTTTTTTGGTGTCGTCCCTGCTTATTTTGAACAGGGCGAACGGCGTAACGTAGCCTTCAGAAGAATACTCTTGAATTTCCTTTGACATGATCATTGACGGAAGAAGCGCTCCGCGAAGCATGACGCACATAACCGTATTCATAATCTTATCATCAATATTGGCAATTTTATGAACCGCGTAGTTCTGCGTCGGCGCCGTTACCGGCGTTTTGATGAAAAAATAGTTCTTGTCAAGCCCGTCGGCGGTCATTCCGTACGCCATGTTGAAAAGCAGTTCATACGCGCGTTGGGTATAATAGATGAATTCTTCATGCCCCGTCCTGACATCCCTCAGCTTTGAAATAAGCCGCGAAGCCTGGGCATGGCTTTCATGCGGCGTAACAAAGGAATATACCCGTATATTTTTTTCATCCCGGCAGATTTCCTGCATAATGCCGCCCATTTCGTTGTACAACGAAATGAGCTTTTCTTCCTGTTTTCGTCCTAAAACGATGGCGACATAACAGCCGAGCGCCTCTTGGTACAATGCGGACACTCTGGAAATCTGTATTTTATCGTTTTCCGTAAGATACCCGTCAAGGTCTTCAGCTTTAAGAATAATTTTGTTTCTCATTCTTACATTTAGAACCAGAACTTGATGCCTAAATTTGCGCCGATGCCCGGCCAGATGCCAAATACGTTATCGCCGATTCCAAGACCCACAAAGGGAACCGCCTGAATGTATATCTCAAGAAAATCAAGCGGCAGCCACGAAAGGCCTATGGGAACTTCCGCGCCGATGCCGAGCCAATAATAGTTGTCGCCCCAATAGCTATAATAACGGTTGTTGTAAACGATATTGACAAACCCGCCTGCTCCAAGGTACCAACCAAGCGTACCGGCCGCGCCGCTTGCCAGAGACTTGTCAATAAAATAATAGTCTCCCGATACGCTGAGCCAACCGCCGCCGGCGCTTACCGCCCAGTAAATCGGCAATTTAGGCGCTTTAAGGGTAAGCGCGCCTCCACCGCCGCCGGACCAACCGCCCTGCAAGCCAATGCCCCAACCGCCGGGATGTTCGGCGAACAGGCTGCCCGCGCCGATTGCCAGCGCCAAAAATGCCGCTATTACAAATCTTTTCATGTAGTTGCACTCCTTGAACAACCAGTATATTTTTTTTATGGTTTTTATGCAATAGCATTGAAACGCCCATGACATTTTTTTTTGTATATTGTATAATGCCTCTATCACTAAGCAAGGAAGGTTTTTGTGAAAATTACTACTCGCGGCAGATACGCTTTGCGAGCGACGTTGGCGTTAGCCCAGTTGGGGAAAGACGGCGCGCCTGTATCCATCAACACGTTGTCGGAACAGGAGCGCATCTCTCCCATATTTTTGGAGCAGATATTTTTCAAACTCCGCAAAGCCGGCATTGTGGCGTCTATGCGCGGACCGGGGGGAGGGTTTTTCTTTGAGAAACCGCTTGAAGAGATAACGCTCAAATCCATACTGAAAGCGTCGGGAGAAGAGATGGAGACCGTTCCGTGTGACAAACGCGCCAGAAACTGTGACAGAATGTCCACCTGCCTAAGCCACAAGGTATGGAGCAAAGTAAATAAACTGGTTGATGATTATTTTATAAATATTACGCTCGCTAGAATTTTGGAGGGCAATATTGATAATGCGAAAAACTGTTAAGAACGGCGTCCCCTTGAGGGCAAACGGCGCCATTGATGCGGAGAGACATATATGAAGCGAAACATGCGGAAAATCAACGATAGGGCCGCCTACCGGAAGATAACCGAGGCGTGCAGAAAGCAAAGAAACGGCGTGACCGGCGTGACCGTTGCGGATATTGTCGGGAGAACGAGCCTTCCACTCGCTATGGTTAAAGAACTTGTCCCGAAAGTCGCTGATGAGTATTCGGCGCGGCTTCAGGTGACCGAATCAGGAGAAATCCTCTATTCCTTCCCACGAGGATTCAAGAGCAAATACCGGGGTGCCGGCGTATTCATGCGGAATCTTTTGGAGAAGATCGGCAAGGGCGTGACAATGTTCTCGTCATGGCTTTTCAAAGTGTGGATCATGGTTATGCTGGTAGGGTATTTCGCCCTTTTCATGCTCCTTGCCCTTGCGGCGCTGGTGATTTCCATAGGCGGCGGTTCTTCCAGCAGCTCGGACAGCCGTTCTGGCAGAGGCGGCGGGCTTTACTTTGCAAGCGGCATATTCAATTTTATCATGCGCATTTGGTTCTATTCCGAACTGACCAAGTCGCTCGATCCCTATTATTATGGAAGCAAACAGCGGCGTCCCAAATCGCGCCCCTTGCACAAGGCGATTTTCTCCTTTGTGTTCGGCGACGGGGATCCGAACGCGGACTGGGAAACCAAAGAAAAGCGGGCCGTTATAGCCTACCTTCAGGCGAACAAAGGCGTCATTTCCCTGCCTGAATTCGTCATGCTTACGGGCAAAAAACAGCTTGAGGCGGAAGAAGCCATCTCCGCCTACTGCGCGGAATTCGGCGGCAGTCCGGAAGCCACCGGTGACGGCACGATTGTCTACCGCTTTGATGAACTGCTTGCGCGTTTTGACGTCACGGATCGTTCCTTCGGCGGGTCCAGCCCAATTAAACTGCTCGAACGGTTTTCCACCAATAAACCCGGTATGAACACATGGTTCTGCATCATAAACGGCGTGAACGTGCTGTTCGGCGGATATTATTTGTACAATGCGCTTAATACAGGCGTGGTCGGCATCGTACAGTCCATCGCGCGAAACGGCGAGAGAGTGTCCCACTTTGTTTCACGCGCCACAGGAGAAGCCGCATCCTATCTCTACGGCATCACCTATGCGTTGCTTACCGGCGTTTCGTCAAATCCCTTGCCGGTCATCACCATTGGGTTGGGCGTGGTTCCGCTGGTTTTCTCGGCGCTGTTCTGGCTTATTCCGGCGATACGCGCCCGCAAGGTGAAAAAGGGCAACCAAGCGATTGCGCTTGAAAATTTACGGAAGGTAGCGTTTAGCCGGGTGTGGTCGTCCCCGCATAATGTGCGCAGTACGGATATAGCGGCGAATACGCCGGAAGCCCGGCCCGCAAACCTCGATAAAGCTCAGGACAAGCTCATCAAGGAGATAGGGGCGTACACTCAGCCGGAGGTGAGCGTTGGCGAAACGGGTGAAACGCTGTACTCTTTCCCCGAACTTGATCGGGAGAAGCGGGCGTTGCAAACGTACCGCGCCGGCATTCAGGTTCAGGATTTGGGCGGTACGGCTTTCGATACGGATAGCAAACAAATCTAAACGCCGTAGGCGCCGGCGCCTTGCCGCGCCCCTTCGGGTTGCGCTATAAAGACCCCCCTAAGCGTAAGCGGCGGGTTTCGCGCCGCCCAAATGTATATGCCATTCTTTAACGTCGGCAGCCTCCGGCTTGGACGGCGGAGGCGTACAACAAAATTATTGGCAAATAGTGGAGAAAATATTTCAAAAACAAGCGGTGGGTTAAAGGCGGACTTCGCCGGGATAGAATGGCGGAAGATAAAAGATTTCCGGCAACCGTTTGCGGGTCAAGCAGCCATGTTTATGAAATCGGGAGATATGTCCAGACCAAACGAAGCTCACTGAAAAAATAATGTGAAGGCGGGTATGGCGGATGGCATGGCCGCTTGTCATCCGCAACGGCCGGGTCATTCCGCGCCCCAGCCGCCGCTCCGGCGCATTTTAAAGCCAAGCTTTTTGTAAATATGGCGCGCCGCCGTCCGCGGCGGCGCCAATAAATAACATATTAATTTGTAGAGCATATAATTTCTGATGTTTTAGAGTAATAGAATGAGAAAGCAAATGATGATAATTGTTGATATGGAAGGGGCAAGCGGCATATTTGATTATAATAATCATGCCGTTATTCACGGATCGTCATTATGGCGTGAATATGGCAAAAAACGTAAGATTGTTTGATGCATGGAACAGGCGTTTCGACTGGAGAAGGATTCGCGGACAGGCCGGCCTGGAGCCATTCGAATTAATCACGGTGGGGCGACTGCGCGATACGGAGAAACAGCCGCGTATTTCCCCCATGCGATACAATCGCCGCCCATAAAAGCGTTATATGTAAACGATAGGAATATTGCCGGGATTGGAATGTGTGCATATAAAAGATAAAAAGAATAGACGGGAACCAGATTGTTCTGAAACATTTTCGGTGATAAGAGAGAATGTAATTAAGGCAATTATGGACATTGAAAACAAAGAAAAACAGAGATTGATGAACCATGTATATTTAGGATGGAAACATGCGATAATTTTGTATTTAAGGAACCGGAGAAAATATCATGGAAGGGGACGTTTTTTGAGAACGAGGCGTGTTGGG
>JAITIK010000148.1 GCA_031279555.1 Treponema sp.
AATGAAACAAAAATGTTTTCCCAGCAATTTACCGTTCTCGGGTTACAACCGGAAATATACGTGAATAAACTATTTTCGATGCCAATCATAGCGGGTGTTTCCGTAAAACGCGAGGCGTATTTTCAGGATAGAACATTATTGTCATTCTACCATACGGAAGAAAATTATCCCAATTTCGCCGCATCTTTTTATGTTTCTGTTGGATTAAAATTCTTCTTCAGCGAATAGATTTATGGCGAACCAGAACATGAAAAGAACCAGGAAGCAAAAAATAATATTGATAACAATAATCTTATTTGTTATTATTGCGGCCTGTTTTGTTATAAACGTCTGTAAGAAAAATATAATTTCATCTATGGCTTCAACTCAAATGATAGATGAATATACCAACAACAAAGGCGCAATTTTGACAGCGGGCGTCATCTATGAAGGCAGGAAATACGCGATAGCCTTTAACAAAGACGGACGTTTTTTTGACGATAAATCATATATCTATGAAATTGGGTCTATAACAAAGACATTTACCATTTCATTGCTTTGCAAGGCAATTAATGACGGAAAAATATCATTGGAAGATACAATCAAGAAGCATATGCCGTTGGATACAGACAGGCATTTTCCGACAATAAGGCAGCTTGCGACACATACCGCCGGGTATGGAAATTATCCGTTGAATTTATATGCCAAACAAATAATTCTCTTATTGACCGGCAAAGACAATCCTTTTCTTGGATATAGTCATAGCGAGCTTATACGCGATATGGCAAAAAAGAAATTATCGGATAAGAAATATAAATGGAATTATTCAAATTTTGGCATATCGGCATTGGGGTATATACTGGGCGAGGCATACGAAAATGGCTATAAAACAGCAATGGAAGACTTTATTCGACGGACATTGGGGTTGGAGTATACAACATTTGACAGCAAGAGCGGTGATTTTGAAGACTATTGGGAATGGGATAAAGACGATGCGTATTTGGCGGCCGGAGGGTTAAAGTCAAATATATCAGATATGTTAAGGTATGCCGAAATTCAAATGAACAATAAATTGCCGTATCTCCGGCTGAGTAAAATACCGTATAATGCTATAAGCATAAACGGTAATTACAGCAGTGGATTGGCATGGCTCATTGACAGGGAAAATGGTATTGTCTGGCACAATGGAGGAACAAGTTCATTTAATAGTTTTATTGGATTTGACGACAAAATCGCCGTAATAATATTGTCAAATATACCGGAAGGTTATGCGCAATTGGGGCCTAAAATTTTTGAAAATTTGATCCTGTTTCAAAAGCCCTAAATAAATAGCTGGAGGTGCTTCATGGCCGCCAGACAAATGACTGTGGGCATTAATACGAACGATACTTTCTTGTAACCTTTCACCTATATTGAGCGGGGAATAAGCCTGTCTTTCAAATGCGCGTTTGCCTGTTCCACCGTCGCCCGTATGACATGCCCTTCCTGTTCTGCCGGGTCCAACGGAGGACGCTCGTTGTCTTTTCGTTTGTTTGGATCGATTGCCAGTATCCTACCGTGTTCTCTGATAAACTCGTCTATGAGCTTGTGACAAAACCAACCGGGTTTTGGAACAAGTTCTGGCGTCAGAAAGGTATTCTTCAAAACAGGCTTTTAGGTCGTATGAGATGTTTAGAAGCGCTTGCGCCCCTATGATTTGGTTTATAGTTTTCATGGCGAAGGTCTCTTGGTTGGCGGTTTTGACGACTATAACTTTATCAGATTTCTTTCGCTTTTTCTATCAGGCCGTTTTGAAACAGGCTCCGTTATCGAAGCGCTTATAACGAGCCATACGTAATAGATGGATCACAGCATAGTTTTTGGTGTTTGACTACTTTTCCGGCAGCCTCTACAGGTCTGTGTATGCGCTTCGCGCATAAAATCTCAAAAAATCGCCGGTTAGTCGATTTCTTGCCGCGCAAACTGCCGTCGAAGCAAAGGTTCGCAGGAGTCCGATAATCGGGATTTTGTGGCACAAAGCGCCGCAAAAATCCACAAGCGCGACAGGCTCCTAGCGGTATGCCCCGCCATACTCTATGTTCCATAAAGACAGACCCTGCGGCGGGGCGGTCGGCCCCGCCTTGCTTCTGTCTTTGCCGCCGACAAGCGATTGAAACTCGGAGACGGACACGCCTTTTTCTTCGCAAAACAACAGGGTTCCCGTGATGGAACGCACCATCTTCCACAGAAAGGCGTTTGCCGTAATCTCAAAGACAAGCGCGTCCCCCTGTACAAAAAAGCAGGCGTTGAAGATGTACCGGAAGCGGGATTCGCTGGGATCTTTCGGCGTCGCAAAGCTGGAACAATCCATCTCGCCCCGCAGGAGCCGCGCATACGAATTGAGCCGCTCTACGGAAGGACAGTTCCACAGTTGTAGCGCGTACCGCAGTTCGTGGGGAAAGGCATGCCTGCCGGCGATGATGTGATACCGGTATGTCCGCGCCTTTGCGTCGAAACGGGCGTGAAAACCACTGTGGGTTTCCTCAGCCGCAAGGATGCGTACGTCTCGTGGCAAAAGGCTGTTAAGCGCAGGCGTGAAGCGGTCGGGGGCTATGCTCTGTATGTCGGTATAAAAGTTGGCGATCTGCCCGGCTGCGTGGACTCCCGCATCCGTGCGCCCGGAACCGGCGAGACTTACGGGATGTTTGTGCAGCTTTTGCAAGGCTTCTTCTATGCAACCCTGCACTGTACGGCGCGGCGCCTCTCGCGGAAACGCCGCAGGATTTTTCTGTGACGTCTCCCGCGTTTTTTGCGCTTTCCACGTATTCTGGGTTTGCCAACCCGAGAAATCCGTACCGTCATAGGCAATCAGCAGTTTGATGTTCCGGCTTGAACCTTTCTCAGTCATCGACTTCATTCAGTTCTTTCTTGATGCGGTTGTAAAGGTTTTTGGCAAGCTCCAGCAGGGGCCCCGGCTTGTTTTTGGATGATTTTCCTAAACCGAACATTTTGGCAATGGTGCGTTTGATGCTTTCAAGCGAAGTGTTGCGTTGCTCAAGAGAATTAGCGTACCCGTATTTCAGCGTGAGAAGCCCCACAAGGTAGAGAACGCCCTCATACCCGTAGTCTTTATCCGTATCCGGGCCCAGATTCTTTGCGGCGGCAAGCGATTCCTCTCCTGACTGCTCAAATGCTATCGCTTTTTCGTACAAATACTGGGCTTTTTTCTTAAAGAGGGTGGCGACCCAGTCGTAATGCTCGCCGGGCATCTTTTTGTGCAAATTTTCACAAAGCCACGCAGTGCGCAAAGCCGCTATCCCTTGCTTAATGGTAGGCGAGAAATTTTTGGAGAAATAATCATAACAGCGCAACACCAGATACTGGGACGCGGCTCCCGCCATTAACGTCCTGTTCTGATAGAAGTCGACATTGGGAAACAGAAGATCGACCTCGGCTTTTCTTTCATCGCGGGATTGGCTGACGTCAAAATACACATCTTCGTCCAAAAGCGCGAAATCCTTGTTCATAGCCGCATACCAGCATTCGGGGCATACCGTCGCTTGATAGGCGAGCGGGTAAACCTCCCCATATTTTGCGGAAGGCTCGTATAAGCGGTGCAGTTCATCGGTAAGCTCGCCGGCTAGGAGTCTGCCGCCGCCCGACAGCAATTCTTCGCGGCGAAAGACGGTGCCGCATGCGGGGCAGATGAGATCGTCCTTTGACCAGAACGACAGTTTTACATTATGTTCTTCCATATTTATATCCTTTTAGACATGCGTTTTATAGACTTTTCGTCCACTAGCTTTCAGTCTACTTCAAATTATAATAAAAGTAAAGATTTTACTCCCAGAGAGGCTGTCGATCCGCCCTGAATGGCCGGGATCATTGGAATACGCGGCTTCATATCCCATCCTTCAAAATGCGCGGACAAAAATTTATTGATAATTTTTGTTGACGGTTTGCAAAACCTATGCTATATTTTTTATTATCCAGTTTGGAAATATAGAAACCTTTCTTTGTGGATTTAATCATGCAGTACTTTGATACTCACGCCCATTTAGGGCTCATTTACGATGACCCTATTGAACAGCTTATGGTTATTCAGGAAGCCCGGCAAGCTGGCGTTTCCCGTCTCATGTCGATTTGCAATAATCTTCATGATTTTCAACAAGTATATAAAAATTTGAGATCATCCGAAAACGTCTATTTTGCCGTGGGGGTTTCACCCATTGAAGTGCAAACGCCGGGCAGGGATTGGATCCAAATAATAGAACAAAGCGTACGCCTGCCCCATGTCATCGCCATAGGCGAGATCGGACTTGATTACTTCCGCGTGCCAAACAAGGACTACAAAAAATCGCAGATCGAATTGTTCATCAACCAACTCGACATGGCGACAAAGTTCAACCTGCCGGTAATTGTCCATAACCGCAATGCGGGCAAGGATATACTGGATGTTTTACGGGATCGACTGCCGCCGCGGGGCGGCGTTCTGCACTGCTACTCGGAAAACGCCGAGTACGCGAAACGCGCGCTCCGCCTCAACCTGTGCTTCTCGTTTGCGGGGAATTTAACGTACAAGAACGCCAAAAATCTCCATGAAACCATTAATGTCCTCCCGCTTGACAGGATTGTCATCGAATCGGAAAGCCCATTTATGGTGCCAGCCGAATACCGGGGCAAGCGCAATATGCCGAAATACCTCCCTGTCACAGCGCGTTTCCTTGCGGACATGCTTGGTATGGACAGGGAGGAGATGGGACGGCGACTTTGGGAAAATTCCAACCGTTTCTTTGGCCTGCCGCCCGGCTAAACCGTTTAGACCGTTTTAAATGCCTCTTTTCCAACGCCGCACAGAGGACATTTCCACGTATCGGGCAAGCGTTCGAAGGGAATATCTCCATCATAGACATAGCCGCAGAGGGAGCAACGCCATTTTGCGCCGGTATTGCCGCCTGCGGCGCAACGTTGGGGAGGTTTGCCGGTTTCTTTGAATTTCTGAAACGCCGCGCCCACAGCCGCCTTCATGGTCGCTTGATAATCGCCGTAAATAAGGGGTTTTGCGGGATTTTCACCATTTTCGGCGTCTATCACCTCGCCAATGAACATGGTATGCGTGGGAAATTCGAGCGCGTTAATCACGCGGATCCGGAGACGCGCGCAGGCGTTGTTGAGAAATGGCAATCCGTCCGTAATTCTATGCGGCGCATTCGCCCATTTTTCAACGTCGCGTCCCGATTGGAAGCCGAAATTGCCGATGACAAACGGATCGGTGTCGGTGGAAAGCACGGAAAGGGTGTATTCGCCGGTCTTTTTTATACATTCATTGGTGTAGTTTTTTTTCATACAGGCAAGCGTCACCAGCGGGTTGTCTCCTGCGGCGACTTGCCCCACCGCGTCCACTATGCATCCGCCCAAGCCTTTTTCAGTCTTTACGCCGATTACATAGAGTCCGTAGGAAAGTTTAAATAACGCGTTTGTATCCATACATGGTTCTCCTTTAATGCCGTTTCAAACGGCGCCGTAAATCAAGGGGACGGGCTTTGACCCGTTTTTCCAAGTCCTTTTTCAGAACGCTCGTTGCGCTGGCTGCGCAGCCAGCATACAAGTCTATCTCATTTAAGATACTCCCCTATATAGGAATTATTTCTATTAATAATATAATTTATATACTTGAATAATGCAAGCGTTTTTTAGCCCCGGCGGAATTATAAATTATCTCCAATCAGAAAAAACCGGCGGCGAAAGGCGCCAAGAGTGACGTGGAACAGACGCGCCGTCTCACAACGCCCGCTCTTCTTAGGCCGCGCTCATGAATTTATCTTATTTTTACCAGTTCAATTTCAAAAACAAGGAAGGAATTCGCCGGAATCGCGCCATCTCCCACATCCTTGTCTCCATAGGCAAGCTCCGGCGGCAAAATGACAAGCCGCTGTTCATTGAGCTTCATGTCCAACGCCGCTTCGTCAAACCCCTGAATCATACGCCCCATTCCCACTTGAAATTCCAGAGGGCCTCCGTGTATATCGGATGAATCTATCACCTCTCCTGAGAGGAACGAAAGTTTGTACGTCACGGACACGAAATTGCCTTTGACCGGTTTCACGCCTTTGCCTTCCTTTTGGATAAGGTGGTAGGCGCCGGAAGGGGTTTGTTGAGCTGTGGGGTACTTTTTCAGCGCCAATCCAATATCCGCATCCCGTTTCGTCTTGATCTTGGCTTCCGCCCTTTGTCTCGCGGTTTGCCTGAGGGAGTCAAACGCGGCTTGATCAGCCTTGAAAGCGTTTGCGTCAGACCCGTTGCGGATAATGGAGACGCTTACAATTTTATCGCCTTGTTTGATGCGGTTGACTATCTCCTGTCCCTGCGCCACGCGCCCAAAAATGGTGTGCTTGTTGTTGAGCCATGGGGTTTCTACGATAGTGATGAAAAACTGGCTGCCGTTGGTATTCGCTCCCGCGTTTGCCATGGCAAGTACGCCCGGCTTGTCAAAGGTGAGGCTTGGATCGAATTCATCGGCGAACTGATACCCGGGACCGCCCCGACCGGTGCCAAGCGGATCGCCGCCTTGTATCATAAAATCGCTCTGGTCGCCGTTGGCGCGGGAAATGACGCGGTGAAACGTCAACCCGTTGTAAAACAGCTTGCCACCCGTACTGATCATCTTCCCTTCGGCAAGCGCCACAAAGTTGCAGACCGCAAGCGGCGCTTTCTGATATTCCAGACGGACCACTATGTCTCCCCGCGTTGTGGCAATTCGCGCAAAAAGCCCGTCTCCCAGCGCCGCGTCATTCGGCGCGGCTTCTGTTGTTTCCGCCATTAAAAGTAACACTCCCAAAAGTAAAAATGCATACATTTTCATGATTTGACTATACCCGCAATTCGCTTTTATTGCAACCGCCCCGCTCCGCCAAAGGCGGCGTTCTTGCGGTATGCGTTGCGTCTCAACGCCGCGCCACGTAAGGTTCGGGCGGGTCGCAGAGCAATGGCGGCGCTGGCGGAGGAAACAGGTTCCCATCCGCTCTAGCCAGTTCGTTGCGCTTCGCGCATAAAATCTCCAAAAATCGACTTAAAGGCGATTTCTTGCCGTGCGAACTGCCATCAAAGCTTCGCAGAAGCCCACTAATCGTGGTTTTTGTGGTACAAAATGGCGCGAAAACCTACAATGCGACAGGCCGCTAGGCGAGGCTACGCTTTGACGGCGGTTTTCCAAAAAGATTTTTAAAAGCGAATCTTTTGGAGATGCGGCCGCGATATATTCCTCATCGCGTCTTTGCCTCCAGTCGCATAAAATATCGTTGGTCGTTCCAGCGTGGACGCCGCAGTTTTCGCCGCGTATTCCGCTTCCAGCCTGCCTATCTTTTCCCAGATTTTACCTTGACTATCCTGTCTTTCCGGCTTTCAAGCGTTTCGACGACACGGCGTCAGGCATGACGGACAAGCCGAAGAGTTCCACGAAGTGGCATTTGTTCATGGTATGAACCGCGCCGGCGAAGGGATGGTTGAACGGCTCCCATGTCAGCGGGTCTATGAGACGCCGTTCCGCAGGTATGCGGATTCCAACTTGGCCGGTGGGCTTCACCTCAGCGGGAATGTCCGTGATGGTGATTTTGACGCGTTCGATTAAAAGGAGTTCCGGCGCGGGGCGCGTGAGAAAATAAAAGGCGTGAGTCCCCTAGTCGTTCTGCACAAGATGGACGGCCGGGCGAACTTCCGGCATACGGCGTCGTAGACGGAGAGGAAGCAACCGCCGCCTTTTCCGGCGTAGTCATCAATGTCAACCCGGAAGTTGAGGGGGAAGACAGCGAAGAATCGGCCGATTGTCGCCGCGCCTAAAATGGCGCCGGTCAGAGGGCGTTCGCTGGTGAGCCGCGAAGGGAAAACCTCCCGCAAAGCGCCGAAAAGCTGTTCCATGCTTTTCCGCTGCCCACAGAGGAGCGGGGAGAGTCGGCATCCGGGTTGCGCGGCGGCGGGATCTTTTCATTGCCGAGAAAAACGGATACGCTTAAGCGGGCGTGAGGATTAGCCCGCTTAAGCCTGTTTCCAATTTCCCCTTTAGCCCCAGTTCCCCCGCTCCTATGTGCGTTTTGCGCGGCAAATTTGCCGGGGCAAGCGGGGTGCAGAGGGGCGGGGGGCGTACACAACGGACTGCATGACGATGCCCCCGCCGTCCAATTGCCATGTCGGATATAATTTTTTTCATGCGTTCCGGTTCCCCGCGAACGCCACGCGCTGTCCGGCGGGTGGCGTTTGTCAAACAGTCCGTTGATGAATTGATGCAATCTAAAAAAGCATTGACTATTTTTAAGCGGCGGGCTATCTTATTATATTGGGA
>JAITIK010000207.1 GCA_031279555.1 Treponema sp.
GTAAAGTTCGCGTTTCTACGACCAGACGCCCTTCTTCCAGCGCTGTTCCGGCAAAAACGCTGTGTCCGGCTGTTTTCAACACGGCCAGCGGCTCGCCTGTTATTGAGGTTTGGTTTACAGCCGCTTCCCCGGCTCGGACTGTTCCGTCCACCGGTATCAACTGACCGGCGCCCACGACGACTCTATCTCCTATCGCCAGAGCGGAAGCGGGGATAGAAACCTCCCGTCCGCCTCTCTCTACCCATAAAGTATCAATATTGACGATCAGGCTCTTGGCCAGAGCGTTTTTCGCCCGGCGGCGCGTGTAATCTTCCAAAAGTTCCGAAATACCAAGCAAAACCATAATTGAGGCCGCCGTATCAAAATTGCCTTGCAGAACGGAGACTCCCACGGCGGAAGCGTCCAGGGCCTCTACGCCCAATCTGCCGGCCCGCAAACTCCGGAGACCGCAAAAGACATAGCCACAGCCGCGCCAAACAGTCAGCGCGTTGCGGATGGGCGCCGGCAAACACATCTGAATCAGGCGTTTTAAGATGATTTTGTATAAGCGCTCCTTAAACTCCATATCAATGCTGAGAGAAGTTTCCGCTCCCGGCGGCGGCGGCGGGTCAGTCGGCCGCAGCGCGGACACGGTCCGCAGTAAATCAGCGCGACAATCATCCTGATAGTAAATGAGAATGCTGCCCGTGAGATAACTCGTCCGCGCGCTTGTAACCCCTGGCAGCGCGGCTATAGCCGCCGCCAGCGCGAAACCTTCTTCCCGCGAAAAGGCATAACGACCGCAACGCAAACGAATACGCTGCGGCAAATCACTCACAATTTTGTATTTCAACGCCAATGCCGCTTCAGTCCTTTTTGGTTGCGTCCGTATCCGATTTCTGTTTGGCTTCGTTGTAGATGTCCTGCGCCTCCTCCTTCAAGGATTCAAAGGCTGTCATAACATCGTCCTGCAACTTCAGGCCGCCCGCCATGATCTGGACGGCCGCCTTGCGCGCTTGTTTACTCTTCAGGAGTTTGCCGCCTAAAATCGTGGCCGCGCTGCCGCCGATAAAATAGAGTACCCGCGGACAAATAAGCAATTTAATCAAACCCATTCTTTATCCCTCCCGTCTGTCGTATTATCCATATTCGCGCGAAACGCGATCATGCAATATCACTATACAACAGAATTCGGCGCCTGTCAACTTGCCCGGTCGGTGTATGTGTCAAGTGTTTTTGGGCAAAATTTTAAAAAATTTGTAAGCGTCAAATACAGGCACACTAAGAAACCTCCCGGCAGTCCGAGAGGTTTCATTTTTTTGCTTTGCAAGAATCCGGCGCAAACCAGGGCAAGAGCCGTTCCAGGTTATTGGCATTGCGGCGAATATCCCAGTTGGGCGCGTTCTTAAAAACATATGTCAGATATTCATACGGATTCAGCTCGTTCTCCTTGGCGGTTTCTATTATGCTAAACAGAATGGCGCTTGCTTTCGCCCCGCGCGGGGTGTTCGCGAAAAGCCAGTTCTTTCTGCCGACGACGAACGGCTTGATGCCGCGCTCGGCACGGTTGTTGCTGATTTCAAGCCGACCGTCTTCGAGGAATCGTTCCAAGTATTCGCGCTGGTTCCGGGCATAGACAACCGCAGTATACAGCCCTGTTTTGGGCGGCGGCGAAAGTGCGTCCAGCCATTCATAGAATTCATCAAATGTAGGCTTCGATAATTCCCGACGTTTTTCAAGCCGTTCTTCGGCGGCCAGTCCGGAAAAGTCACGTTCAAGCGAAAACAGCTTGTCGCAGAAGCGTTTGCCGACCATTGCGGTGGAATTAGCCTGGTCTTTTTTAGGCAACCCTTTAACAGCCTCGTCGAATTTCCGGCGGGCATGGGCAAAACAGCCGACAATCTTGATATTGCCGGATATATCATGGTAGCCTTCATAGCCGTCGGCATGGAGATAGCCGCTAAAGTTTTTTAGGAAGAACTTTGGATGCTCGGCTTTCCTATCCGATTGATATTCATACAGCACAATCGGCTTGTCGGTGTCTCCGCTTGTTCGGTAAAGCCACATATACGACTTGCTTTGCGCAGGTTTTTCTGATTCATGCAAGACTTGCAAGGTCGTTTCATCCGCATGGAGCACTTCGCGCAAACAGAGCATTTCCGCAAGCGCGTCATAAACGGGTTCCAACCAGTCAAACGTCGATTTGATCAGCCAGTTTGACATGGTTTGCCGCGATAAGTCTATTCCGCGGCGATTCCATTCCTGCTCCTGCCGGTACAGCGGAACCGCCATCACGAATTTTTGTGTCGCGATATGCGCAACCGCTTCCGGCGACGCGAACCCGCCTTTGATTACGGGATTGGCGACCGGCGCTTTGACAACAGGAACGCCGCGCGCGTCTTTCTCGCAATTACGGCACGCATAGACTTTGCGGACGTGTTCAACGATAACGGCTTTCGCCGGGATGAGCTTCAGTTCGCGGCGAAGCGTCTCTCTGCCCATGACGTGCAAATCCCCATCGCACTCCAGGCAGACTCGTTCATCGGGTGGCAACTCATGCTCAATGATTTCGACCGGCAAATCATCAGGCAGATTTTTTTCGTTAACCATATTCTTGCGTTTGCGGAAATGTTTCTCGATTTCAATGAGTTCCGGCTCCGGGACAAGTACGTCCGACGCAATTTCCGCTTCGTTGAACAGATTTAGCTGCATAAAATCGTTCGAAACGCTTTTCTCGGAAGAAGCGCCAAATCGACGGTGTTGCGCAAGCCGGAACTGCTCCATAAGCCATTCGACTTTGGCGGTGAGTTCGGCGACGCAGTTCCTTAAATCCGAGTTTTCGGACAGGAATTTTTCATAATCGGCTTTAGAAACCGTCACTGTTTCAAGAACATTTTTCATACCTTATTATACCATGAAAACCGCATGAAATCAAGCTTTCCGGCGTTTTTTGCAAAACTTTCCCCGAAACTTTTTCGTGCTTTTTAAGAAAGAGAAGGCGGTCGAATTCAGCCTTTGTGATTTCTATTGTCCTGCCCAAGTTTTCGTGCGGCCATATGAAGGTTCCGTGTGTTTTTACGTATTTTGCGATGCTGTAAACCGGGTCTTTCCATGTAAGCACGGCAACCGAGTTCCGCCCTTTGCTGCAAAAAGCGTAGCTCCTTCCGCTCAGGGGATCCTCTTTCAGGCTCTCGGATATGACTGCGGCGAGTTTTCCGGCACTCTGGCCGTGAAGGGTTCCGCAGACGAGACGGACGGTCATGTCCGCAAAAGGATCATCCGCATATTGCGTCTCACCCCGCAACACCTCTATCCATTCGTCGGCGCTTTCCGCCGCCCCGAACCGTTCTCGTGGCGACTTTATTGACGGACGGTCTGCGGCGGGCGGCATCTTGGCCTCAATTCGTTCTCTTCGCCCTCCAAAATCATGCACCCAACTGTAGACCGTTCCGACTGGTATGTTGAAATGTCGCGCAATCGCCGCCCCACCCATGCCACTCCAGTACATTTCCATCGCGTTTTCAAATACTTCCCGCTCGTGCTGCCACAACTTGGCTTGAACGCCCGGCTTTCTCTTTCGCAGCCTTATTTTACCGCCGCAAGAACTTGAACAATACTTGCGCTTATGCGGTTGACACATTCCGATGAGACTTGTTCCGCAGTACAGGCATTTTTGATGTATTTGGCTTATTTTGTTCATGGTCATCGCCCTCCTGTCTTTATTTTGACAGAAGTGCGTCGGATTGTACA
Source organism: Treponema sp. (assembly GCA_031279555.1). Lineage (GTDB taxonomy): Bacteria > Spirochaetota > Spirochaetia > Treponematales > Breznakiellaceae > JAIRKH01. Next base: position 3,730 of record JAITIK010000207.1, read on the forward strand.
GGTGATGGCGTATTTGACGCTTACGAAAAAATCGAGGGCGCTCAGCAACTGCCGCTGAGCGCCCTTCCTGCGCCGGGGTGAATCGATAAGCCCAATGAGTTGTCACCGGTTGAAAAACCTAAGCTCGTTAAACCGCTCGAAGATGGTTTTTCCGTCAAGGAATGCAAGCGCCTTCATCTCATCAGGCGTTTTCGCTTCCAAATGTCCGGGGTATGCGAAATCAAACTTCTCTGGCCAACCGCCATCTGCATAATACGGTACAGGGTCAACAATAATGAACCCCAAATCACCGAATCCCTCAACGAGGTATTCCCTGCCATGATACTGAAAA
>JAITIK010000067.1 GCA_031279555.1 Treponema sp.
AAAATTATTGGCATTCTCATTTTAAGATTATTTATAATGAAGAAAGTTGGTCCTAAAAAATATGCAACGACTGTAAATTGTCGGATAGTAATACTCCGCTCTCTAAAGTTAATCCAAATCGAGTAAATGGATAAACTAACTTTAATTCTATTGGAATAGCATCAGGCAGTTCTACTCCAAAAGCATATCCAGTATTTAATTCCATTAAAACACTTGGAGCTTCATTTTTCAATGCAAAAACAGGAAATGCTAAATTAAGAAATGAAAATACAAAGGCTATTCTGATTTTTTCATCGAATATTCTCCCCATAAAATAATATATACCCAATATATATTAATTTTTGTCAATATTTTTCAAATTCCATTACAGAAAAAATTGCACACAAATGGCGCATAACATCTTGTGTTTGTCTAAACGCTCAAACAAAGCTCTCCGCTACATTCCAGTTATGCCCAGCCATATCCACGGTATGAACATGCCTGGTATGAGGTTTGCGACCTTTATTTCTTTGACGCCCAGAAAGTTAAACCCGATTGCCGCAATGACGAGGCTTCCTGCGGCGGACATTTCCGTGATGATTTCCGCCGTAAGCAGTCCGCTGATCGCCATTGCCGCAAGCGCGATGCCTCCCTGGTAAACAAGCACCGGAAACGCGGAGAAAAGCGCGCCTATGCCCAGGGATGCGCCCAACACAATAGACATGGAACCATCCAGAATGGATTTTGCGAAGAGCATCTCGTAGTTGCCCTGAAGACCGCTCTGGATAGACCCAACGAATGCCATTGAACCGGTGCAGAAAAGGATGCTTGCCGATACAAAACCTTTGGAGAACGTTCCGTCGCTCATGCCGAGCTTCTTTTCAGCCCAGCCGCCGAACCGGTTCATACACGAGTCAATGTTGAGGCATTCGCCTATGACCGCGCCTATGACCAGACTCATAATAAGCAACAGAGTGCGCCGACTCTCGAACGTTCCTTTAAGCCCGATATATATAACGGCAAGCCCCGCCGCTTTTTTGATAATTTCTTCAAAGCGTTCCGGTATGCCCCGAACAATAAAACAGCCGATCAGCGAACACACTACAATGGCAAGCGAGTTTACGAGTGGGCCTAACATTCTGATTTCACCCTGCAACGCCGCCCGGCGCGGTGGCGCCGTTCACGGCAGTACGTTTCCAGCGGCCATGTATATGGCGTACCATTCGTCCCGCGTCAAGGTGATCTCAGTCGCTTTAACGCAGTCTTTAATCCGCGTTTCGTTCGTGCTGCCGGTGACGGGCTGAATACACGCCGGATGCCGCAGAATCCACGCAATCGCTATGGTCGTGTTTGACACCCCGTACCGTTCCGCGATTTCGTCAATTTTCGCGTTCAGCTTCGGGAATTTCGCGTTGCCGAGAAACACCCCTTCAAAGAATCCATACTGGAAGGGCGACCACGCCTGGATAGTGATATCGTTGAGCCGGCAGAAATCTAGTACGCCGCCGTCGCGGCTCGCCGCCGCATCGTCAAGCATGTTGACGTGAAGACCCTGGGAAATCATATTCGCGTTGACAACGCTCAGTTGGAGTTGGTTTACGACAAGGGGCGTCTTCACGTACTTTTGCAAAAGCTGTATCTGCGCGGGGTTCTGGTTTGAAACGCCGAAATTGCGAACCTTTCCGGCGTTATGGAGCGCGTCAAAAGCCTCCGCCACTTCTTCCGGTTCCACAAGAGCGTCCGGACGGTGGAGGAGCAACACGTCAAGCCACTCGGTTTTCAGCCGTTTCAGGATGCCGTCAACCGAGGCGAGGATGTGTTCTTTTGAGAAATCAAAGGCGATGCCGGGACGTATGCCGCATTTTGATTGCAGAATGACATTCTCGCGGACAAGAGAATTCATGCCTATCGCCTCCGCGAATATAGTTTCACATGCGCCGCCGCCATAGATGTCAGCGTGATCGAAGAAATTCGCCCCCAGATCGATGCATGTGTGAATAAAACGCCGGGCGTTCGCCTTCTCAAGCCCATTGAGCCTCATGCACCCGACAGCGATTGCCGGCGTTTCAAGATCGGACTTTCCCAGTTTTATGGTCTTCATTCTTCCTCCTATTAAACATGAGTCAGGCGTTCTTGTCCGCCTTGCGCGTTTGCGGAATGATGAGATTCAGAATGATGCCCACCAACGCGGCGACCGCAATAGCGCCCAGTTCAAACGTAAAGTGTCCGCCGATGGGGAACGAGATTCTGCCGCCGCCCACACCCAGGATAAAGATGATCGAAGCGATGATCAGATTGCGTTTGTCGTCAAAATTCACTTTATTGATTACAAGTTGTTTCAAACCATTCACCGCGATGCTGCCGTAGAGCAGGATGCACACGCCGCCAAGCGCCGGCGCAGGCAACGCCTGTAAAAACGCCCCGAATTTGCCGAACAAGGACAGCAATATGGCGATGATGCCGGCGAAAATAAACACAAACACCGAATACACCCGTGTGGTCGAAAGCACTCCCAGCGATTCGCCGTACGTTGTGTTGCACACGGAACCAAAAACGCCCGCAACCGCAGTCGCAACGCCGTCTCCGGCTATGGTCCGGTGCAAGCCCGGATCCTTCACGTAATCTCTGCCAACAATGTCGCCAGTTACGATGGTGTGTCCGATATGCTCACAGATGGTGGCGAAAGAAACAATGGCAAAGGTGACGACAACCGCGAGATTAAAGTGGGGGATGACGAACACCGGCAGATTGATTGCCGGCGCATTCTTGATTACATCAAAAGAAACGAATTTGAACTGCGGGTTTATCAATCCCAGAAGGAACGTAACGACGTAACCGCCGGCAAGCCCTATAATGATTGAAACGCTAGAAACAAACTGGTTTTTTGAATAATTTGCAAGAATGGTGATGAGGAGGGTGATGGCGGCAATGGCGAGCGCATGGATGCTGTAATTGCCGTCGACGCCCGTCGAAGCCATGTCAATAGCCGTTCCCGCCAGCGCCAGCCCGATAATCGCAACCACCGGCCCTATCACTACGGGCGGCAACACCTTTACAATCCAGCCGGGGCCGACCGCGTAGATCAGCGCCGCTATAAGGCAGTAAAATACGCCTGACACGATGGCGCCGCCCGCCAGATAACCGGGTCCGTATTGCCCAAGAACCAGAATGGCCGGAGCGATGAAGGCAAACGAACTACCCACAAAATTCGGCACTTTGAACTTGGTGATGGCCAGATAAACAATGGTTCCCACGCCCGCGCTAAAAATAGCGTAAAGCGGGTTGATTCCCACCAAGATAGGCACAAGCACCGTGGCGCCGAAACATGCCAAAAGATGCTGCAAGCCATAGAATGTACTCTGAATAAACGGCGGCTTTTCATCCACCGCGTACAACGCTGTTTTTTCCATAAACAGATTCTCCTTTTTTCAATGCGCTATACTAGCATATCTATAGATAAAAGACAAGGGAGAGAACACTGATTCCCGCGCGCAACTTAAACGCCATCTTTTAAATACACGGCCGCCATACGACACGCCGCGCTCTTCATGTCGTGGGGTTAAAATTCATGGCGACAAAACCTTTCGGCATGCCGGCGAATAGCGCTTTACAAAACCAAAAAGAGATGTTATCGCTAGAGGTGTCCATATTAAAGAAAAATCCTTGCGCATATGATAACGAAGTGTATAAACCACGAAATGAAGCGGAGCGGATGTTCCGGCAGTTGAGGAGGTAGGAACGCGGCATGACAAACTGATGTTTTCCGCGTTTATCTATCTTGCCTTGTGTGCTATCGCCATTTGTTCAGTGGTCTCGCGTAGTGTGAACACGCCCTAATGACCCATCAAGACATCTCTTTTTCCAATCGTTTCAAATTCCTTTCCACTTTTTTCATAATGGTCTAATCCAGGAGCAGAATTAATTTCCAGAATATAGGAAGCGCTTGTATCATCGGAAATATCCCCATTAATCATCAAATCAACCCCGCAAAGCCGTAAGCCCATGTCACGTGTCAGGTTGACAGCGAATCCTTAAAGAATGGAGCGGCTTTTGTGGAAAAGGTTTATAATCCTGTTTCTTATGACCTTTTTGTCCGCCGATCTTTTCGCCGCCGTCTGTTTTTTGTCCCGCCGCTTTTGGTTTTACAATATCTGATGAAGGGGGCTTTGACAAATTAAGGGAATCTTTTTACAGGCGGGCGATAGTTTCCCACAACTCTCGCACCTGCGCCCCAAGTTTCTTGATGCTTTCAGCTTGTTCACTGATATTTTTCGCCTGTTTTTTGACTAATTCTTGTAAGTTTTCCCCGCCCATGTCTCATTTTTACACTGTTTCCTGATTTTGTACAATAAGGCCGTGAACGGTTACGAAAATAATATATTTGAACGGAAATTATTACCGTGGCAAAATATGGCGTTTCATATGTATGAAAAAGACGGTGAATATGATTTGAAGTTTATATCGGCAGATGGACATTCTGAAGCGGTTTATAACAAAGACGGGATGAGAATAAATAATACAGAAAAATAGAACCGGTACCAATTGATAAAAATGAAAATGCAATGGAAAGATATAGAGAATATGAAGAATTGTTAAATAAAAATAATGGAGTACGGGGCTGCTTTTCGGGTGTTTCGGCGATTCGGCTCAAATATGCCGCCTCCCGTTCTTCTCCGAATGTGCAAACGTTTCTTTTATAGGCAATGCCACGCTTTTCAAACGTTTTATGTGTCGCCCGGGGCAAAACATCAACCTTTTCCGCAAACGCTCTCAGACCTTTGAGGACACGGAACTGGGGCAGACGCAGTATATCGCGCTGTACTGACAGAACGAGAAGGGCAGGTTGGGGCCGCCTTCGCCGATACAGAGTCACGTGATAGCGTAGGCGTGGACGCGATAAAAGCCCGGAGGCGGCATATACGAAAAGAGGCGTATATACCGCCAAGACGAGTGGCATAGATGAAAAGATTCGTATATACTGTAGTTATGCGACATACCCTAAGTCCAGGAAAATATAAAAATTTTCTGGTTGGCAAAAATAAATTCATGTGATAATATTGGGTCATGTTAGATTTAGACGGAAAAAAATATACAGATATAAACGCAAAAACC
>JAITIK010000068.1 GCA_031279555.1 Treponema sp.
AACATAACCACGCCGGTTACGCCAACATAACTAAGCCTGTTACGCCAACATAACTAAGCCGGTTACGTTGGCATAACTAAGCCGGTTACGCCAACATAACTAAGCCGGTTACGCCGGCATAACTAAGCCTGTTACGCCAACATAACTAAGCCGGTTACGCCAACATAACTAAGCCTGTTACGCCGGCATAACCAAGCCTGTTACGCCAACATAACTAAGCCGGTTACGCCAACATAACTAAGCCTGTTACGCCAACATAACCAAGCCTGTTACGCCAACATAACTAAGCCGGTTACGCCAACATAACCACGCCGGTTACGCCAACATAACTAAGCCTGTTACGCCGGCATAACCACCCCTGTTACGCCAACATAACTAAGCCGGTTACGCCGGCATAACTAAGCCGGTTACGCCAACATAACCACGCCTGTTACGCCGGCATAACTAAGCCGGTTACGCCAACATAACTAAGCTGGTTACGCTGGCATAACTAAGCCTGTTACGCCAACATAACTAAGCCGGTTACGCCTCTGAACTCCGGCCCGCGTTTAAGAGGCAAGCGCCCGCGCTTAAGGGATATGGGTTTGCGGTTGAAAGCCAAGAGACCCAGGTTGAAAACACCGGAGCCGGAGTTCAGAACTGGAAGTTTTGAGCTTTGAGGCGGGGAACGCCGGAGTTCAGCCGCGGACGGATGCGGCCCGGACGCGGCTTCACCCGCTGTCCCTATTCTGTTCCCAGTCGAATTAATTCCGCTCAAAAAAGAAAAAGAGGCGTTTTCCGGCGGGGATTTGGCGAAATCCGTGAGTCCGATGGAAACATCCCGTCCGCGAATGAACCCTCCTTTTCGCGGGGCGATCCTTGTGGAAACGAATTCGCGGCAAAGCGCGTTACAGCGCCGCCCGGTTTTGAGAAAGATGATGAGATGATCCGCCTTCTATACCCCGCTCCTTTTTCCTCCTCTTTTCTGCTATACTATTTCCATGAATTTCGATCCTAATCAACAAGCGGCATATCTTGCCGACATGAACGCCGCAGTCTCCGCAGGCGCAGGCTCCGGCAAAACCACGGTGCTTGCGGAACGCTACGCGCGTCTCGTAACGGAACGCGGGTTTAAGGCGAGCGAAGTCCTCACCCTCACCTTTACGCGGAAAGCCGCCGCCGAAATGCGGGAACGCATCTTCAAGCGGCTGTCCGCGTCCGAACATCCGTTCGCAAAGGAGGCGCTCGCCCAGTTCGATCAAGCCCGCATCTCCACGTTAGACTCGTTTTGCTCATCGCTCGTGCGGGGCGCGTCGTACCGGTATGGCATAGCCGGAGATTTCCGTGTGGATGACAACGAGCTTGCCGCTATTGCGGAGGAGACCGCCGTTGAAATCATCATGCGGGAGCGGAACAACCCGGACAGAATCAAGACCATCTCCCGTCTGGTTTCGAGCCGCAGCTTCAAAGCCGTCGTGAAAGACCTGTTCGCGGATATTGCGGCGACCGCATTCAGCCTTGTGAAACAAGATGATTACGCCGCGCTCGCCCAAAAGCAGGTTGATGTCGTCGCTAGGGAAACCAAAGCCTGTGTCAACAGCATAAACGAGTGTTGCCGAAAGATTTCTTCTCTGGATGACGCAAAATCAAAGAGCGAGACAGTCAAAAAAGCGAAGGAAGCCGCCAAAAAGACCATTCCGCCCAATGAAGATTTTAATGGCGAATATCTCGCCCGCCTCATTGAAACGGGCGTTTTTTTCGCGTCCTCCAAGTCGTATACGACTCCGAAATCCGGCCTGAAAGACGAAGCGTTGATCGAACTGCGGGAAATCACCGCCGGCGGCGGCGCGCCCGGATTAAAAGACGCGGCGGGAAATTTGATCGTTCTGGCAAAAACCCTGCAATTCCGGGAAGATATTCTTGTAATAGGAGAAATTCTTGATGATTACAAAGAGAAATTCATTGAAAGAAAGCGGCATGCGGGCGTCCTTTCTTTTCACGACACCCTTGAACTGTCTGTAGATATTCTCTTGAATGATCTGGGGCTTCGCAATTTTTACAAGCGCCGTATAAAAGCCGTTATGATAGACGAATTTCAGGATAACAACGAATTGCAGAAACAGTTGCTCTACCTCTTGTCCGAAAAAGACGACGCGGGCGCCGCCGGCGCGCCGCCCGAAACCGGCGGCTTAAACCCGGCAAAACTCTTCTTTGTAGGAGACGAAAAACAGTCCATCTACCGGTTCCGCGGCGCTGATGTCGCTGTTTTTCGGGGGCTTTCCGGTGAATTGCAGAATAGTTGCATTTCCTTGAACACCAACTACCGGTCTACGCCGGAGTTGGTGAGATTCTTCAACATGATATTCCCCGCGGTTTTTGGGCAAGCCAAAGAAAGGTTTGAAGCCGAATTCTCTCCGGTGGAAAGCGCTCCGCATAAAAAGACTTCCGCTATAAAACCGGTTGAGATATATGTGCAGGAGACGAAACGGGGTGAAAAAGACGCGCAAGGCGGCGGCGGCGTACAAAAAATCCCGAAGGATTTGAGCGAAGCCCTCTGCGTCGCGGAACGGATCGTGAAAGGCGTTGAGTCCGGGGCGTTTGCCTTTCACGATGTCGCGGTGCTTTTCCGTTCGACCAGTCATCAGAATGAATACGAGCGCGTGTTTCGGGAGGCCGGCGTTCCTTTTGTCGCGGCGGATCCGCGGGGCGTCTACGCGGAAGCGCCGGCGAATGATTTTTACGCTATCCTGCGCCTCGCCCTGTACCCGCATGACAGAAACGCCTACGCCACGGTACTGCGCTCGCCTTTTGTGAAACTGGGAGATGAAAGCGCGTTCAGAATCCTCCTTGAACAGCCCGACGCGCCCTTTCCAGACGCTTTTTCCGAATTCCACTTTGCCAATGACGCTGAAAGGGCGCGGTTTGCTCATGGAAAACAGGTCTTTGATGAATTAAAAGCCCGCGTTGATCTTGAACCTATAACGTCAATCCTGACTTTTTTGTGGTACGAGACCGGCTATCGTACGGTTATGATTTCCCATGAAGCGACCCGTCCCAATGCGGGGCATTTTGAATATCTTTACAACCTCGCCCTTGTCGCGGATCAGCGGCAACTGAGCATGAGCGCCTTCCTCAACTCGCTCGCCCCGCTTGTCGGCACAACAGCAAAGACCGAAACCGGCGAAGTTCCCGATGTTGACAACGAAACGCTGTTTCTTACGGTACATAAAAGCAAGGGGCTTGAATTTCCGGTGGTTATCCTTGCAGGCGCGGGCGGTTCGGGGCAGGGCGACCGCAACAACGCGCCTTACTATTTATCAAAGGAATTCGGTCCCATTATAAACATGAAGTCCGACACCCAAGTCAGAAATGAGTCTGCGGTCAATTACTTTTATGAAAAGGAAAAAGAACATATCCAGAAACAGGAAGAAGCTGAAATCAAGCGGCTTTTTTATGTCGCGGCAACCCGCGCTGAACGGAGTCTCTTTATGTTTGGTTCACGAGCAATAACCGCCAAACTTGAGCGGAAACTTGAACATGCGCTTGCGGAGGGTGGCGAAAACAAACGTGTTGAAACGCTGGTTGCGTTGCCTTCTCCTTCGGGCAGCGGCGAAGCGCGGAGCAGGAGTTTTTTTGATCTGCTTGCTCTCGGATTAAATGACGCGGCGGCCAAACGTGGTGAATCGGCGGATTCCCCCCAGACGCTATACGATGTTTTCTCCATAACAACGCCCGATTACGCCGAATATCACGAGCGTATCAAACGGCTGCACAGGCAAATGGAACGCCTGCTGGAAAGGGAGAGCGCGGGAACTGGACTTGACGCGGACGTTGCGGGCGCCACAGGCGCGTTTTACGCGACGCAGAGCAAGCCTCTCGCGGAGCCTAAAACGCTTTTCACGACGCCAACCGCAATGGAAGCGCGCGGAATGTTTTCCCGTCCGGCTGGCGTTTCCGGCTGGCTTGAACCGCTCCCGAATTTCCAATGCGACGACTTCCTCAAAGAAGACGAGGAACGGAAAAAGAAATTCGGCATCCTGTGCCACCGCCTCATAGAACGCGCGCTCACCGGCGCAAGCCGCGCGGATGAAGCCCTCTATGAAACGCGCCGCCTGTTCCCCGATGAAAGCGAATCGCGAGTACAGGCTTTGTCCGGTGAGGCTTCTGACGTCGCGAGGCGGTTTCTTGCAAGCGAACTGGGCGGAGAAGCGGCGGAAGCCGCGCGGCGCGTCTCGGAATTCCCGTTTCTGTTGCCCTTGCCCGCGCTCGAAGACGCCGCCGCTTTTAAAAACGGCTTTCTCCCTCACGGCAAAGATCGGATCATCATTGTTCATGGGCAAATCGATCTTATGTACGAGCGCGACGGAGCTTGCGTCATCATCGATTTCAAGACGGACGCTGAAATACACCCACACAACCATCGCTTCCAGTTGGCGTGCTATAAGCGGGCCGCGCCGGCGTTCTCGGACTTGCCGCCCCGCGCCGCGCTGGTCTACCTGCGGAACATGCAGGCGGTTGAGTTTGATCCTTCTATACCCGACGAGGAGTTTGTACGGGTGGGAAGAGAAGCCGCGACTTGCGCGTAAAAGAGGTTGTTCCGCATGTATTTCAGCATGTTAGAATAAAGAAGGGATAGTAGGGCGGGGCGTCTCAAACCGGCGCAATGTTTGGAGGTGAGGGGAATTGAACCCCTGACCTTTTGAATGCCATTCAAACGCTCTAGCCAACTGAGCTACACCCCCAAAAGATTTCTTTATTATCCACATAAATTTTGTTTTGTCAAGAGCGGATCTTCCAAAAAAAGCGATTAATCAGGGAAAATAGCGCCCTCCCTAATAAGGTGGACGAATGAGGAGAACTGGCCGTAATCCAGGTCGTTGCGGAGGGGGAACGCACGGTCAAAGAGTCCGCCCAGCGGTTGCGCTTGAACGGGCGGCGATCCACGGAAACGCGGGAAACACCCTGCAAACTATACCGGCGAAGAACTGAGGCGCAGGATCATCGTCTTGAAACAAAGCTCCTTCTATCAGGCCGGCGCGCCCCCTTTCGACTGGTTTGGCATCGGGGGAGTGCGCCCACTGTCAACAAGTTAAGGGATAGGCACCCTCCCAAAGTCGTGAGAAACCGGAAACGGGAGGGTATTATGGGAAAAAGCGGGCTATGAAAGCCGCTCAAAGAAACGGATGCGGGGTT
>JAITIK010000124.1 GCA_031279555.1 Treponema sp.
GGGGGGGGGGGGGGAGTCTGATCAAGCGGGCCGCCGCAGGCGCCAAAGGCCGCCATGACCGCCGCCGCGACAAAGCCGGCCTGAAAACGCCGCGCCTTTGATTTGGAATGGTTCATATCTTTCTCCTTAAAAAACGCTCCCTCCGCAAGAAGGGGGTTTTCGCCAGGCCGGCCCAAACCCTCGGCCCGCCGGGCGCCCGCCCCCCTATGCTTAGAGCGAAATTATTATAGAACATAGTATAGCATAGAATATAACGAATGCAAGCGTATTTCGATAGAAAGTTTTTTTTATAAATGAGCCTGTTCCAAAACCTCCGAAAAAGATGGAAAAGGCGAGGAAAACCTGATGCGATTGTACTTGCAAAGCTATCAACCAGGAGACCTCCGCCATGAAAACTATAAGTCAAATCTGAATATGCCGCGGGTTATAGAAGAACAGACGCCAACCCGCATACCCGTATGCGGGAACCGGACGGGCGCCGTATCTGTATGCCCCTTTATAATATACGCGATTATGCGCGCGGCTCCTCCGAATCGTCCTACACGGCGGGGGGCAGCCGGACGTTTCCCATGCCTGCCGCGGACCCGATGCAGGCGAGGATGCCCCGCTCGTTTCCCCATGAATCACGGGATTTTTTTTCGGCTTCCGTTGCGCCGCTGTCCGGCATGGCGCTTCTCTTTTTCGTTTTATGGGGTCATTCTCCGGCGAGCAGCCCCGCCCTGTCAACGCTCCGCAATATCCGCCGTTTTATGGCGCCCGAATTGCCGGTAAAGCCGGCGATCCGCGCGCGTATGATTTTGCGGCTCGAATTCACGCCGAAAGGACATGTACATGCGGCTTTGAGTATGCCTCTTTCTTCAGCGCAGGCTATGATCTGCCGTTCCTCGACAAACCCAAGGGGGCGTATGATGGACACCGGGTATTTCCGGTATTTGAGCAGGATCGGCATGGCGGAAAGCTCGCCCTTTGCCGTCATGTTCATGAAAAACGTTTCGATAATATCGTCAAGGTGGTGGCCAAGGGCAATCTTGTTAAAGCCGCGCCCAACCGCATATTTCAGCAGTTCCATGCGCCTCTGGGTTGAACACCAGTAACAGTTCATCGCGCGTCCCGGCTTGAGCCGCCCGATGATAGGTACGGATATATCGGTAAAAGATATGCCCCATTCGGCAAGCCGTTTTTCAAGCGGAGCTTTTTTGCAGCATGAGCAAAAATCGCTCGCTATATGAACGGCGGCAAGCTCGTAGCTTTTTCGTATCGCCGGGCGGACGCGGGAAAGCGCCCACGCCATAACAGTCGAGTCTTTGCCGCCGGACGCCGCTATGAGTATGCGGTCGCCTTCTTCGATGAGGTTCCGTTCCATAACGGCTTTGGTCACGAGTTTTTCTACGATGCCGCTCCGAGTCGCGTTCATGGCTCCGCGCGGCCTCCCGCTTTGGCGTATACATCCTGAATCACAAGCCCCGCCAGTATCATGCCGGCGCTTGCCGTCACCGTAACGCCGCTTCCGTTGATGACCTTCTTTGAAGCGCACCATTCCGGCGTGTCCCGCCCATGCGCTCCGGATCCGGCGCCGCGCTTTCTTGCGGGACAGAGGCACTGCGCTTTTCCGCATGCGACCGGCATTTCAGAATGCAACGGGATGCGCTCGGCGCTGAAAACAACGGTGAAATGCCCGTCAAAGCCGCGTTTCCGCAAACCGTACCGCACCAGCCGCGCAAGCGGACAGCCGCGCGTGTCCCATATATCGGCTGTTTTCAACTGCACCGGATCGAGTTTTTGCGCCATGCCCATTGAGGAGAAGATTTTCACTTTTTTTTGGAAACAGGCTTCTATCAAGTCGAGTTTGTAGGTGAGGCTGTCGATAGCGTCAATGACGTAATCAGCGTTCTCCAGATTGAACAGTTCCGCGTTTTCCTTTGAAAACACCTGTTCAAACGCAGTTACGGAACAATTCGGGTTTATAGCGAGGAGCCTGTCTCTCAACGCTTCGACTTTGGGCTTCCCTATGGTCAAGGATGTCGCCTGCGCCTGCCTGTTTATGTTGGTGACGCATACCGTATCCGAGTCAACAATGGCGATGCGTCCCACGCCGGAACGCGCCAGCGCTTCGGCTGACCAACTGCCCACGCCTCCAACTCCAAAGACAATGACCCGCAGCCGCGCAAGCATATCAATCGCTTCATTCCCGACCATGAGCGCAAGACGCTGAAAAAAAGGATTCATACCAATGTCTTATTGTGCGTTTTTTGAAAGGCGCAGTCAAGAGGCGGGAGCGGGATGTTTCACATTACATTCCGAACCGTCCCTTTTTCCGGCAATTTTCGCATTTTCACTCTTGCAGAAATTGACGTTCAATTGTATGATACAAGCAGATAAATAGAAGGGGGCGCTATGGCTGATCAGAACCATCAATTAGTTACATTTCAATTAGGCGAGGAGTTATATGGAATAGATATTATGGATGTTAAGGAGATCGTCAGGGTACAGGAGATCAGGGCTATCCCGAATGCGCCGCCATACGTGGAAGGCATTTTCCACCTGCGGAGCGAGATAATACCTATCATTAATTTGCACAAGCGGTTCCATCTTAAAAAACTCGCGGCGTCTGAAGAAGACGAGTTGTTGTCGGGCTTTGTCATTCTGGATATTGACGGAATGAAGCTGGGAGTGGTCATTGACCGTGTTTCTCGTGTGGTTACCATAGACCACCGTCAGGTTCAGCCGCCTCCCCAGATGGTGAGCGGTATAGGATCAGAGTATATTTATGGGGTGGTGCGCCAGGAACAGGGCGGTTATCTTGTCATTTTGAGCATACGCAACCTCTTTAATCCTAAAGAATTGCAGAAAATCGTGGAACTCCAGCGTTAAATTTACGGCATGATAGAAGTTTATTCTCCGACTATCCGGCGCAAGGAAATGGACGCCGTGTTGACGGTGTTGGTTGAAGAAAAAATTGGACCCGGGACGCGGCTGGAGTCGCTTATTCAGAACGTAAAAGAGCAGGTGGGATTCGATTATTGCATTGGTTTGCGCAGTCCCGCCCTCGCGTTGTATTTCGCGTTGAAAGCGCTCGACATTGAAGACGGCAAGGGGGTGATTATTTCCGCCCTGTCGCCTGTGTATTATGTCAGGGTAATTAAAGCCCTGCGGCTCACGCCAGTTTTCTGTGATACGCCGCATTCGCGCGCGGTTATTGACAGGGATCGCATTCACGCCCTTGTTTCATCTGAAGCAAGGGCGATTGTCGTACATCATACATTAGGTTTTGTTCCAGATACGGTTTCCATTGTGGAATTGGGGCTGCCGGTCATTGAAGATTGTTCCCAGAGTTTTGGCGCGCTTTCGGGCGACAAATTGTCGCCTCCCGCAGGCGTCTTTACTATACTGGGACTGGAAGAACGGGATGCGCTTACAGCGGGCGGAGGGGCGTTGCTTTTTGCCATGAACCGCCGCGACGGAACGGTTTTGCGGAATGTGGGAAAGTTGCCAGGCGAATACGCGCTTCTTGACATGAACGCGGCGATGGCTATCGTGCAACTCAGGGAAATGCGTAAAAACCTTGCCAAGGTGAAAGAAATCGCGCAGGCATACACGCAGGCGAGCCTTCGCACCCGCCATAAACGGTTTATCTCCCGCGACGACATTGAATACAACAACTACGCGTTCCCGCTTATTCTTGAGACCGGCATGAAGGACGTGACGGCATACGCCAAAAAGAAAGACATAGCGGTTGAAAACCCTTTTGTTGACACGGTTGCGGGAAGCGGACTTGTCGCCGGCGATCAGTGTCCTGAGAGTTATTCCCTTTCGATGAGAACAGCGCTTTTTCCGATCTATCCCCGGCTTATGAGCGCCGGCGTTGAAAAAGTGGCGAAACTCATTGGAACTTTGCCTTGACGCAAAGCGTGTGTCTATGGAAACGATAATCCTCGCTTCGGCTTCGCCCAGACGCCATGATTATTTCAGGCTGTTGGGGATTCCGTTTGTTGTCAAACCATCAACGATAGAAGAAATATGGGATGAAAATCTCCCGCTTGAGGAGGCGCCGAAAGCGATAGCCACGCGAAAAGTGTTGTCTGTGGCGGAATCGTTGCAAGCGGAATTCGGAGGGATGCCGGCGGACTATCCGCCGGATCGTCCGCGTTGGGTTTTTGGGGCTGACACCATTGTCGCCATAGACGGGCGTGTCTTTGGAAAGCCCAAAGGCCGCGTCCAAGCGAATCTCATGCTTTCCAGCCTTCAAAATCGCGTCCACAGGGTTATAAGCGGCATAGTCCTGTGCCGGTTGGAGGACAGACGCATCAGCGCCAAAACCGTTACAAGCGAGGTGAGTTTTGCGTCTATGTCTAATGCTGAAATTGAGTGGTACCTTGATACGGGCGAGTGGGAAGGAGTTGCGGGCGCGTACAAGGCGCAAGGCGTTGCGAGTTGCTTTATTGCAGGCATACAGGGATCATTCAGCAATGTGATAGGGTTGCCCCTCCGTGAATTTTACACGTTGTTGCGGGAGAGCGGCTATGAGTTCGGGGCAAGACGATGAATTTCTCATTGTCAAAGGCTATATGATGTTCTAACAACATCAAAATTTTCATGGAGGATGTTATGGAAATACTAAAAGCGACAAAAAACGACTTGTCTGAAATATTGGATTTGCAAAAACGGGCCTATTTAAGCGATGCGAAACTATTGAATGATTACCCAATACAGCCTCTTGTACAAACGCTGTAAAAATTGGCGAATGAATCCTCAAAGGAACTTCTCCCAAAACGCGAATGTGTGTTCAGCGAACTTATGTTCAGCGAACTTATGTTCGGCGAACTTATGTTCGGGTTAGTTTTGAGAAAAGCTTTTGAAAAAGCGGTCTAAAACCCGCTTTTTCCCTCTAAATCTAAGGCGCAAAGAATATAATATTAAAATTGACTGAAACCAATGACAATGAAATAATTGGTTCTGTAAAGGCGTATGAAAAAAATAGATGTGTTTATAAGCAAGCTTATGGCAGCGCGTCTGGATTGTCAGAACAAAGGGTTTGGGACAAAATTATTGCAAGCAATAGAAGCGTGTTATAAAAATAAAACATTTGATTTGGTTACAAGTGAAAAAAGCGATAAGAATATAATTGGGAATGGGGACGAAAATGGCCATTCAATTCCAACTCCTCCCGTATTTTCCGGCGCAAACGCCCGTAACCCCGTCTCAGGCGGCGCATCCATTTCAGTCTGTTGCGGACAGCCTCCCTTTAATCGTCCCGCTATTTGATCCGGCGGGCGGTCTTTTTTGAACCAGTCCTTAACGGCGGCCATTATTGGTAATGAGAATAAGGCGTCGGCGCACTTTTTACCGGACTTGACGCCGCCTTTTCTATACCCTGCTATTTTCGCTCTTCAAATTTGATTTGGCCATTATCTGGAATTGAAAAGCGGTGAAATGAATTATTGAATTTAACACAGCATATAGGGGATATTAAACCGGACTTTGCGAATAAAACTGAAGTCTAACGCCCCGCCTTAAAAGACGATCCTTTCAGGCGGGGCGTAGAGCGGAAACCGGTTATGTCAAACAGAGAGCCGCCAGCGCGTCTGAAGTGAAACCAAAATGCGCCGCGACTTTTTCAGCGGGGCCCGATTCGCCGAAGCGGTCTATGGAAAAAATATTTTCCGCCGCAGTCCAGCGTTCCCAGCCGGAGCGGACGCCCGCTTCGGCGGCAACGATTTTCACGCAGCCGCATTCGCATCGTCCGCCCGGAATGATCGCATCCTGAATCTCTTTCGGTTGCGATTCAAAGAGTTCGCGGCTTATCATGGAAACAACCTGAACCTTCTTTTCGCTCCGTTCCTCCACTTTTTTTGCCGCGTCGAGCGCCAAACCTACTTCCGAGCCAGTGGCGATGACAACCACGTTAGGATTGTCCGCTTTTTTGACAATGTACGCGCCGGTGCGAATGGTGTTCCGCCAATCCGGATCGGCTTTTTCAAAAACCGCAATATTCTGTCGCGAAAGGGCGAGCGCCGTTGGTCCCGTGTCGTTCCCCAGAGCCATTTCCCACGCAATCGCTGTTTCTTCCGCATCCGCAGGACGCAACACGCGCACATTGGGAATGACGCGGAGAGACGCGAGGTGTTCTATGGGTTGATGAGTGGGGCCGTCTTCACCCACATAAATGGAATCGTGGGTAAAGACATAGACCACAGGCTGGTTCATCAAGGCGGAAAGCCGGAGCGCGGGGCGCAAATAATCGGCGAAGACCATAAAAGTGGCGCAGTACGCCCTCAAGCCTCCATGCAGCGTAATGCCGTTAGAGATTGCCGCCATAGCGAACTCGCGGATGCCAAAGTGAATGTACCGCCCCGTCCTGTTCCCAGCCGAGTAATCAGCCGCATTTGGAACCGTCGCGGGCAAGCCAACTGCGTTCGGCCCCTTGAGGTCTGCGGAGCCGCCTACAAGGAAGGGGTTCGCCGCGGCGACCGCTCCAAGCGCCTTGTTGCCGGCGGCGCGGGTCGCAATCTTGTCCCCAACGCTGAAAGCGGGAAGCGCCGCCGGAATCGTCTTGCCTGAAAAGAACACATCCCATTCGGCTTTCTTTTCGGGATTTTCTTTCGCCCACGCCTCAACATCGGCTTCCCATGCGGCGCGCGCCTTTTTCCACTCACCCTGTTTTTTCTCGAAATAGGCTGCCGCTTCCGGCGCGACGAAGAAGTCTCCGCTTATGCCCAGCGCCGCTTTCGTTGCCGCCAACTCTTCCGCGCCAAGCGGAGCGCCGTGAACGTCAGCGGTGTTCTGTTTGTGGGGCGCGCCCTTTCCGATGATGGATTTCAGGATGATGAGGCTCGGCTTCGCTATTTCCGACTTGGCTTTTTCAACCAACGAGGCGATCTCCGCGAAGTCGTACATGGACCCGCTCAACACCTGCCAGCCGTAGGCTTCGTAGCGTTTGGCGACATCTTCGGTAAACGCCAAATCCACGCTTCCGTCAATGGTGATCTTGTTGGAATCGTAGAACACGATGAGTTTTCCAAGTTGGAAATGACCGGCGAAGGAGCTTGCCTCCGAGGAAACGCCTTCCATAAGGCAGCCGTCGCCCGCCAGCACATAGGTGTAATGATCCACAACCGCGTGTTTTTCGGTGTTAAACCGCGCCGCCAGCATAGTCTCAGCAACCGCCATGCCGACGGCGGTGGCGAAACCCTGCCCCAGCGGCCCGGTTGTGGTTTCTATCCCATCGGCAAGCCCGTATTCAGGATGGCCGGCGGCGCGGGAGCCGATCTGCCTGAATGTTTTAATATCGTCAAGGCTGATGTCCTTATAACCCGCAAGATGCAGAATGCTGTACAAAAACATAGAACCATGCCCCGCAGACAGGACGAATCGGTCGCGGTCGCGCCACGAGGGGCATGAAGGATCATGTTTGAGTATATCGCCATAGAGAACGGCGCCCAGTTCGGCGGCTCCAAGCGGAAGCCCTGGATGCCCTGAATTCGCCTTTTGGATAGCGTCCATGCTTAACGCGCGTACGCTTAACGCTATCTTTTCCAATGGTTTTGTATCCATAAAAACCTCTTTACACATGTTCATTTTTTGAGCAATCCCTCGCTGGTTTCAGGCGTTGAGATTGATGCGACAAGTTTATACTTGAATCTTCTTTTATACAAGCTATTATCACCGAAAGGATGACAATCAAAAGCGCTATAAATAGAACATGGGCCGCGAAAGACCTCAGAAAAGGCGTAAGCCCGGCTGCGGGTCTGCGCATACGGATATGTCAGACGACAGTACCATTGGCAAAATCGTTAAAATAGATTTTTGAAAAAGCGGCTGTACTATGAGGTTGTTCCGAAACGCGCCCTATTGGGCGTCAGCTTTTGGAACAACTTGAGATTGAACGTTATCATTCAGACGAGATGAAGAGTTTGCGGGATGGGTATAAAAAACGGATGGCATCCTTTTTGATTTTCTTCAGAATATTTGGTAAAAATTTGCGCGATCAGCGGAAATGATGCGATGGAAATAATTGTATTAGTCAGTCATGCCATTGGAGATGGAATTGACTGTTTTGAATCTGGCGAAAAATATTTTTGAAATAACTCCGCAAATGCCGTCCATTAATCACTGTGAGGTTTAATTCCTGCACATTGATAGAATAATAGGAAGATCGGATATTGTTTTGAGATGAAAAAAGATTGTAGTGTAATACGTTAAATAAACAAGCGCGGGGCAAGCTCTAAACTTGACCCATAAGATCGAATAATTCACGGTAGTCCAAGAGCGTATAAAGTTTTGAGGTCCGGCCCAAATGGTTTTGACTCCAGGGGTACGTCGCCGGGAGTTCGTTTTAGGCCCCCGGCCAGCCGGCATAATCTAGCGCCTGTTTAATCGTATACGGCCTGTCAGGATTTTTTTCGTTCCGTTCGCCGCGCCACGCGGATTCTCCATTCCTCATCCTCAAACGCTATCGTACAGGGAGATTCGGGATGTGTCCGCGCCATATACGTCAGGTTCATTATGAACGCCGCTGTTACCGAACGCGTCAGAATCAAAGCTTCTTTTTTTCCATGTTCCGCTCCCGCGCCTTCCCTATCTTGCGCCCGCCGTCTCGTAGGCGGCCCCGAAACGTTCCGCCTCCTCATTGGCCTTCAGAAACCCTTCCATCTATTATTTCATTCAGAACACTCCGGTCCCTGTCATCCAAATAAAATTCTTCTGCTCCTTGCCCGCAGACCCGCTTCACTCATCGGCGGCCCGTGCGCCTAAGTCATTCCACTACACAAAGCCTTTGCAAAGAATTTTGGATAATAAACCAATTTTTCTGAAAAATGAAATAATAGGAGAATGGTTTTGTGGAGGCATCCCACTGTCAACAAGTTAAGCGAAATGAAAGCGAGAGTCCACGGATTCTCATAGATTACGCAGATTTTTTATACGAAAATCTCTCTTAAATCTGTGAAAATCCGCGTAATGCGCGGACTGACAGTGGGACTTGCCCCGCCGCAAGGCGTCGCCTTATTTCTTTACCCTTCCAGAATTTTCAACGCATCCTCCCGATAGCGGTCCATGAGGTAGGGGATGCCGGCAACCTTCGCGCATTCCTCAGTGAGGGACATCAGGTCCCTCCGGCCGATTACCCCAATGTTGAAGCGCCGGGTCCGGCCATAAGCTGCTGGAGTCCCACTTTGAGCTTGTCCGCGTAGCTGTAAACGCCGATGGCTCCCAAAGGGATGGTTTTGATTTCCTCCGCCCCCACCACGTCTTTGACCTTTTCGTAGTTGACGAAAATTTCCTCCGGAGTTTTGCCGAAGTCGGATACGGTTTTGGGCAGGTTCCCGTCCCGGATCCATTGGGCGATGTTTTGCCCACCATGCCGGGAATCGTCAACGCCCTGCCCATGCAGACCGCCTTCACGTAGGGTGCCCCTAAGGCGAGGGCTTTGAAAACCCCGTCTTCGGAACTAAATCCGCCGGCAAAAGCCAAATCCGGGACCCGTTCCCCCCGGTCAGCCAAAATGGATGCGTATTCCCAGGCCGCGCTGTGGAGGTAAATTGAGGGAATGCCCCACTCCTCCATCATCCGCCAAGGTCTCATGCCGGTGCCGCCCGAAGCGCCGTCAATGGTGAGGAGGTCGATCTTCGCCCGGGAGCAGTATTTGATGGCCATAGCCATTTCTTTCAGGCTGTAAGCCCCGGTCTTGAGAGTTATCCGCTTGTATCCCAGCGCCCGGAGCCGTTCCACTTCCCGCATGAAAGCTTCTTCGCTGACAAAACCCAGACGGCTGTGGCGCTCGAACTCCTTGATGGCCCCGGACTCATAGGATGCTTGGATGACGGGGTCCGAGGCTATCGTTTATACCTATTTTTAGCGGTACACCAGCCTAAAAAAATACTTTGGAAACGCATCCACCCTTCATGCAAGGCGCGGACCCCTGGCGGCCGTTGACTCGCATATCTTTTCCAGCCTCCTATCCTCGCTATATGCCATACCGCCCACGCTAGATTTTCCCGCTCATACGGATTCCTTTGTTTCTCCCTTTCGCCTTCATATCCGCCAGACAACTCCTCCGCGCATTCCAGTCGCTCCTTGGAAAATACAAGACTTCCTTTTTGTTCCGTCTTCCCTTCCCTCGCCTGCCGTACTTGGAGCGTCCGCATCGCCGCTATGAAACCCATTATGAATAGTTTCCTCAGCGCATGCCCGCTCTCCAATTCAGACCCTTCATAATTGAGGCCGCCGCTCCTTATTGTT
>JAITIK010000027.1 GCA_031279555.1 Treponema sp.
GTACCAGCCTTAGTTACGGCGGCGTAACAGGCTTGGTTATGTTGGCGTAACAGGCTTGGTTATGTTGGCGTAACAGGCTTGGTTATGTTGGCGTAACAGGCTTGGTTATGTTGGCGTACCAGCCTTAGTTATGTTGGCGTACCAGCCTTAGTTATGTTGGCGTAACAGGCTTGGTTACGTCGGCGTAACAGCCTTAGTTGCGCCAACATAACAGCCTTAGTTACGGCGGCGTAACAGCCTTAGTTACGGCGGCGTACCAGGCGTAGGCGGCTGGCGGATGTGAAGCGTAGAGCGTATGAATGAGGGGAGAGTATGAGCCATTGCGGACTACAATAAAGCGTTGCGGCTCGACCCTAATTTTGCTCATGTGAAAAAGTGGAATATGCCGCCCGTCATTTCTTTCATTTCTTTTTTGATCTTTTTAAAGACCGCGCTCTTCGGCGCGCCGTTTCCGCCGCGGCGAAGAGCGTTCTGAGAAAAGGCTTGTATGCGTAATCCCAACTTCCCGGACGGTGGGCGACCGCGCCGCCGAAGCTGGTTTTAAAGCGGTAAAGCCCTGACATGGGGTGCTTTGGGTCTTCATTAGGCGGTATGCCGAACAGATCGTAGACGGCGCACCCCCTGGATTTGGCGTAGGATATGGCCGTCCACTGGAGCAGGTAGGGCGCCATGAGGTTGCGCTTGCAATCCGCCGAAGCGCCGTACAGGTACACCGCCTCTTTGCCCCGGAAAAGCGCCACAATGCCGGCGAGGAGATCGCCTTCGTGTTCCGCAAGGTACAACCCTAATTCCAGACTTCCCGGACGATTGTCAGGACAATCGGAAGCGTCAAGATAATTCTTGCAATGTGAAAACAGGGTTTCATAATATGTAACGCCGTGAATCGCTATGCCGTCCCTTTTCGCCGTAGTTTTAAGCAACGAATAAAAAGCTGGAAGCCCTTCTTCATCAACCCTCTTGACAACAACCCCCTTCTTTGCGGCAAGCCTGATGTTGTACCGCGCCTTGCTCTTCATACCGGCAAGGATGGCGTCTTCGTCAGCGGTCAAGTCGAGGAACACCGTATCGGGCGGCTGGACATCGGCGCCTGCGTGTCGCAACGGTTTATATATAGCCGGAGGCGTGCCTGAGGAAAACCACGGGATATCGAAGCGGACAAAGCCGGTGTCTTGGGGGAGCAGAGGGCGGAGGGCGACCGCAATATCAACAAGCGCGCGGCGCCGTTCGTCATCGCCGGCGGGGAAATTCTCCGGCAGTTCCGGCCCCCACGGGATATACGCAAAGGAACATCCCGGAATGAGCCGCCGCCGTATGACCATAAGGGGCGTCTGCCCCAATTCGCCCCAATCCACCAGAAACCCCCGCGCGTTCCACCCGAAACGCGCTTTGAAACTGCCCCAAAAACCGGATTGCAGAAAGGATTTGGCGGTATTGCAGAAGGACAATTCCACCGGTAGAATATTTACAAGACGGCTAACGTACTGCGCCATTAATGACGACCTTTGTAGCAATCGGGTTTCCGCCAGCGGCGCAGAGCTTTTTCCCTTCCGCCATAACCACCCGATCTCGTACAACAATAGGCGCCGATAGGAAATCATCAATGGTGATTTCAGCAGGCGCGACAGACGGCTCCTCTCCCTCAAGCGAGATTCTCGCGCCGGCAGGCGCATCTCCCGCGTCCAGAACTTCGACAATTTCCTTGCCCTCGCCGTCCTTCATAGACGCGGCGAGCAACATGCCCCGGCTTTCAACCCCCCGCAACTTCGCGGGCTTCAGGTTGTAGACGATGATGATGCGCTTGTTGAGGAGTTCTTCTTCTTTATAAAAAGGCGCCAGCCCCGAAACGATGATCCGCTCCTCACCCCCGCTATCAAGGGTTTCAATGTAGAGCTTGTCCGCTTTGGGATGGCGTTCAATGTTGACAATTTCAGCGACACGGAGGTCTAATCCGGTAAAGGCGCGTTTGACGGTTTCTTTCGCCGCGGATGCGACCGCGACCGCTTTGCCCTCAGCCTGGGCGTCTTTCGCCGGGTTTCCGCCTGGTTCACTATTCCGCCGTTCTTTCTGGGTTCCCGCATACGCTTGGCTCAAACGCGCGATTACATCGTTTTCCAGTTTGGAGAACAGCGCTTCGGGCGCCGCCACATGGGTTATGCCTGAAAGCGCGCCAACATGCTCCCATGAAAGCGAAGTGCGCGCGGAAGATTCGGCGCTCCGCATAGTCAAGCCGAAAAAAGACGCCAGTTTTTCCGCAGTATGGGGCATATACGGCTCAATAAGTACGGCGAGATCACGCGCCACAAAGCAGAGGCTCCTGATGAGGCTCGCCGCGGCGGACGGATCCGTCACGCGCTTTTTCCACGGCTCTCCTTCCTGAAACGCCTTGTTCGCATACGCGGAAAGCTCGAAAATGGCGTGAAAGGCGTCGCGGAGAGCGGCGCGTTCCAATTTTTCCGCAATGCCGCTTTCATAGTTCCTCACCGTGTTCCAGAATTCCGTGTTTTCGACGCCCTCTGGTATCTTGCCGTCATAGTAACGGGTTACGAACACGAGGGTGCGGTTGACAAAGTTGCCCAGATTGCCGATAAGCTCGCCGTTCACCTTCTCCTGAAAATCCCGCCACGTGAAAAGAGAATCGGACTTTTCGGGCCTATTGTAAAATATGTAGAAACGCCACACATCCGCGGGGATGCCGGTTTCCATAACATCGGCGCCGAAAACGCCCCGCCCTTCGGACTTGGAGAATTTGCCGGTCTCGTAGTTGAGGTACTCGGTGCTGCTCATGTGGTGGAGCATGGTCCACTTGCCGCCCGATCCGAGGAGGCTTGACGGGAAGACAACCGTATGGAACGGGATATTGTCCTTGCCGATGAACTGAAAAAGCTCCACATTATCGGGATTTTTCCACCAATCATCGACAAACTTCCTCCAATCCAGCCCTTTTTCCTTCGCAAGATTGCCGGTAATGGAAATGTAGCCGATGGGCGCGTCAAACCATACGTAGAAGACCTTGTTTTCATACCCGGCCTTCGGCGCCGGAATTCCCCATTTCAAGTCGCGGGTAATGGCGCGTTCTTTAAGCCCGTCCCGTATCCACGCATGGGTCATGGCTATGGCGTTATTCGCCCAAAACCCTTTCTCTGACGCGACATGTATCCACGCTTCGAGCGTGTCTTTTATTTTCGGCAGATCTATATACAGATGGTTCGTATTCCGCATGACAGGCGTTGTACCGCAGGTTGAGCAGCGCGGTCGCTTGAGTTCCGTAGGATCAAGGAGTTTTCCGCACGCCTCGCACTGGTCGCCGCGCGCGCCTTCATAACCGCAGTACGGACATACGCCGCGTACATAGCGGTCGGCCAGGAAGCGCCCGCATTTTTCGCAATGCAACTGCTCAATGGAACGCTCCGTAATATAGCCGTTGGCATCCAGTTTCTTGAAAATATCCTGCACGATTTCAGTCTGAACAGGCGTGGACGTGCGTCCGAATATATCAAAAGCGATGTTAAACCACCGGTAGATCGCCGCGTGAATGGCATGATACCGGTCGCATAGCTCTCGCGGCTCGACGCCCTCTTCGGTCGCGCGGGTTTCCGTAGCGGTGCCATACTCATCTGTACCACAGATGTAGAGCGTATCGTAACCGCGGAGTCTGCAAAAGCGGGCGAAAGCGTCCGCGGACAACACTTGTATCAAGTTGCCCAAATGGGGGACATTGTTCACATAGGGAAGAGCCGATGTAATAAGTCTACGTTTCATAACGAAGTTAGTGTATCAGAAACCGGAACTTAGCGCAAGACGGCGCAATAACAGATGCTAGCGCGTATAATGGCGTGAAACCGTCTCAGATTTGCATGAGAAAACTGATTTTAGGCTATTAGGAACCTTTGAAAACTGTCGAACCGCATGGTTGCGTTTTCAAAGATTCCCTGTTGCGATCTATCGCTCATAGAATAGCGGGCGAAATATTGCAGGGCGGTAATAAAAAAAGCCGCTCCTGTTCCAAAAATTCAATTTTGGAACAGGAGCGGTTGATAAGCATCTAAAAGCTAAAGATGCCATAGGGCTTGCCGCGCGGATTGTTCATTCGCGGCGGCATGTATACTTCCGCGCATTTTACGCGCTTTGCGCGCTTTGCGGCGGGGGAGGGGGCAGGTTCATTGGAGTTGTCAAGCTTTCGTTCAAACCGCCGCAACGCTCAAGACGCCGCGCCAAACCCGCGGTTCAACCGCAAATTCACGCTCGCCGCGCGGAGACGCGTTCTCAAAACGCCCATCCCATTCCCAGCCCCACTGTAAAACCTTCTATTTGAGGTATTGCCTGTGAACCTATCGGTGTATTTATATCCCCAAATATAAATCTGTATCCCAGTCCGGGTTCCAAAAAGAAGCCGCCGCCAAATACAAATTTCCAGCCGGTTAAAGCCCCGATTTCAAATATATGCGAATCTATTTTATCGCCATAACGTACCGCCATGTAAGAATAACTTCCGCCAACATCAATAAACCATCGTTTCACCGCGTCGCCCAATGGATAATAACGCCCGTAAAGTCCGCCCGTCGCGCTCAAAATTTGAGTGTCATGCGGCGAACTTTTTATTCTAATGCCTATGAAACCCGCTTTAATCAGCGCGGAAAAATTCTTCGTCAATTCGCGCTCATACCCAAGTCCGCTTCCAAATCCGCCAAACAGAGCGGCGAAGATTGTCGAGCCAAAATCGACAAAAACAGCGTTGGGGGCTGTTTCCTGAGCAAACGATGAAACGCTCATAAACGCCGCCAGAAACGCTCCTAAGACCTTCTTTTTCATAAACTCTTCCTTCTAAATCCTTCTTCTAAATCTAAAACGGCTTTCCCAAAACTGACGCCCCAGGGCGCGTTTTGGGAAAGCCGCTCCTTAAAAACGCCGGTGATACCACACAGGCGCCTCGAAACGCGCAAGGCGCGTAGCGACGAAAACTAGGCGTTCAACCGCTTCTCAATGGCGTCAAGCTCGCTGTACAGCTCTTGGGGAAGTTTCGCGCCAAACTTGGGATAGTGGTTCTCGCGCACATCCGCGATTTCTTTCTTCCATCCTTCGGTGTCGACTTTGAGAATCTCCCGCATGTCAGCTTCGCTTACGCCGTCCGGGCGGCTTATCGCTTCAATCTTCGGCAGGAAGCCGATGGCGGTTTCAACCGCGTTGTCTGTCACGCCATTGCACCGGTCGAATATCCACGCCAACACGCGGGAATTTTCGCCGTACCCGGGCCATATAAATTTGCCCGCTTCGTTCTTGCGGAACCAGTTCACAAAGAATATCTTCGGCAACTTGTCAGGAGCGCTCTTGGCGCCGATGGAAAGCCAGTGCTTGAAGTAGTCGCCCATGTGGTAGCCGCAGAAGGGCAGCATGGCGAACGGATCGCGGCGGATGACGCCGGCTTTCACGTCAAGCGCGGCCGCCGTAACTTCAGAGCCGACTATTGACCCCATGAACACGCCGTGCGTCCAGTTCTTCGCTTCGTTGACAAGCGGGATTGTCTTGGGGCGGCGTCCGCCGAACAGGAACGCGGAAATCGGCACGCCTTTGGGGTCTTCCCATTCAGGCGCGATTGCCGGGCATTGCTTCGCGGGGCCGGTGAAGCGCGAATTCGGGTGGGCGGCGGGCTTCTGATTTTTGTCGCCCTTGTCCTGAACCCACTCATTGCCGTTCCAGTCGATGAGTTTGCCGGGCGCGTCATAGCCGATCATCTCCCACCATACGGTTTTGTCTTCGGTGAGCGCGACATTGGTGAAAATGGTGTTCCTGCGGATCGTTTCCATGGCGTTTTTGTTGGAATCCATGTTGGTGCCGGGCGCGACGCCAAAGAAGCCGGCCTCCGGGTTGATGGCATAGAGCCTGCCGTCTTCGCCGAACTTCATCCACGCGATGTCATCGCCCACGGTCTCGACTTTCCACCCGGGAAGCGTTGGAACAAGCATGGCGAGATTGGTCTTGCCGCACGCCGACGGGAACGCGCCGGTGATGTACTTCACCTCGCCCTTGGGATTGGTGATCTTGAGAATGAGCATGTGTTCCGCGAGCCAGCCCTCATCACGGGCGATCACGGACGCGATGCGGAGCGCGAGGCATTTTTTGCCAAGCAGGGCGTTTCCGCCGTAACCGGAGCCATAGGACCAGATTTCACGGGTTTCCGGAAAATGGGAGATGTATTTCTTGTCAAGCGGGGCGCAGGGCCATTTGCCGTTGTCTTGTTCGCCCGCCGCAAGCGGCTTTCCGACCGAGTGGAAACACGGCACGTAAAAACCTTCGGCGCCAAGCGTATCAAGCACGTTCACGCCGACGCGCGCCATGATGTGCATGTTGGCTACGACATAAGGGGAGTCGGTGATTTCCACGCCGATCTTGGCGATGTCCGAACCGACAGGACCCATTGAGAAGGGAATCACGTACATAACGCGCCCCTTCATACAGCCTCTATACAATCCGGTCATTGTTTTTTTTAGTTCATCCGGATCGATCCAGTTGTTGGTGGGGCCGGCGTCATGTTGAGACGCGGACGCGATATAGGTGCGGGCTTCGACGCGGGCGACATCCGACGGATCGGAGCGGAAAAGCACGCAGCCGGGCAACAACCACGGATTGAGCGGCGTCGCAAGCCCCGCGTCAACAGTGAGTTTAATCATGCGGTCGTATTCTTCCTGCGAACCATCGCAGACCTCAACCGCATCCGGGGTCATAAGGCTCGCAGCCTCATCGACCCATTTTTTCAAGCCTGAATGTTTCAAATCTTGTATTTCCATGTGATACTCCTGAAATTCCCGCAACACCTCATTGCGGGATGTTATTCGGAAACGAACCAACGGTTCGCGCGATTTCCTATGAACGCCCGCAACGCGCGGACGGGGCGGAATATATGACCATAATAGTATAAGAAATTTGAAAGTATGACAAGGCGTCAAACCAACGAGGCGTGATGTCCCGCTCTTGGAGGGGATTGGCCAGACCCTTGCGGGCGCCGGCTGTTTGGGAGCGAACAATACATAGCGCATCCGGGGTGTCCCCGCGCCGCATCCGGGGTGTCCCCGCGCCGCATCCGGGGATACTATGGGGGCGGAGCGGCGTTTCGCCGGCTTGCCGGAAAGCGGGGGCGCGAGATTCTGAGGGCCGCGCCGGGACCCTTGCCCGGGGTTTCGCCCGCAGCCGGATTTTTAAAAATTTTTGATGAAAAGCGCTTTACATTCGTATGTCTTGTGATATACTATGATAAACAAGAATTCCGCCCTGAGCGTTGCAGGCGCGGGCGGACTCTCTTCTTGCGGAGAGAGAAGTGTTGTTTAAGGAGTGTGCTATGAAACATTTGAATTCAATGGCGCGGCGTTTTCACGCCGGATTTGCCGTCGCGGTGATCCTGGCGGTACTGGGGGCCTGCGAGGGCGGATCGCTTGACGAGTCGCTTGACGAGTCCCCCCAATCGCCTAAAATCGGGTATAACGAAGGGGACATGGTGACGGTGACGGTGAAGGTGAAGACGCCTCAGCAGAGCCAGAGCGCCAGGTCCCTAAATCCTGGCGCCGTACAATTCTTCGCCAATTCCTACGAGGTGATATTCAGGAAGATCAAAGCGGGAGCAGAGGCCGCGGATAAGTACTACCGTGGCTCGGGTACCGGGACGCAGGGGTATATAAGCGTGGCGGTTCCCGTAGGGGGGCCTTATGAGGTTCTGCTTCTTGCGGGGATCGAGCATGTCCTTGTGGGCGCCGCGTATAAGGGAAGCAAGAATGCCCCTGGCGATGAGGTGACTATTAAAGCGGGTGTAGTGAATGAGATCACGCTAGCGGTTGCGTCTTTGCCGCCTCAGTGGAACACGGAGGGGGAGCCTAATAATGCTATAAGCGCAACTAATGACTTCGAGTTTGCTATGACATTATCGAACGCCGTTGATTTTACGGTAGAGAAATATCCGCGGCGTATCCAAGTGGGGAGTCCGCTTGGGCTGGAGAATTATATCGATAACGACGATACTTTTGTCGTGAAATTTCAACTCTCCAAATTTACGCCGTTGATTCTGGCGGATGTCGCGACTACTGCGACCGAAGAGAAGCTGACCCTTTCGGCTGCTCCGAAGATCGTCTTGTGGCCCCATCATATAAACGACGGTTTTACGCAGATGATCCTTACGCAGGACCCCTCCACAGGCTTCATAGGCGCGCCGGTCGACAACGTTTATTCTCTTAAGGATGGGGATGACTATCTCCCGCTTGTCTATTCAACACCACTCGACACTCTCCCGAAAGAGGAGGAGGACTCCAATGCGGCGAATCCTACTGGTAAAAAACCAAGGAACATCGATACAGTGCTGGAGTTTGATTTGAAATACAGAGCCTTTGGCGCTGACGTTACGGCGTCAGGAGGAAAAACGTGGACTATCAGGAACGGGCTGACGAAAGCGGCCGACACCGCCACAGACGAGGACGACGTCGCCGGAAACGCGGGGGCGGGGAGCTACATCCCTGTCGTATTCGGCTCAGGGACCCCGGGGAGCAAGAAAGGAACGGAGACAAAAATCGAAATTCAATAGTGGAAAGTAAACAAGTGAACATCCCGGCTCCGCGTTGCGGAGCCGGAGCCGTTTAGCGAGAAAAAATCAGCCGTTCGATAGGAAATGTATTACACGGGGCCTGTCGCCCCGCCGCTCTGGGGCGGAGGAATTGAAGCGCTCCGGAGGTCCGGGCGGCGGGGGCATCTGGAATGAACCTCCCCGCCCTTCAGGGCGGGGAGGAGACCCCGCCGCGAATAAAGAGCCTCGTTGGCTCCATGCCCGGCGGCGTAAGGAATAACAATGAAAAACAGATCAAAACTCCGGCGTTTTCCCGCCGGCATTATTGCGGCGCTGGCGGCGCTGGCTTCCGGCTGCGGAGCGGAGGCCCCCCCCCCCCCGATGACGACAGAGAGCGGGCGGAATTGGGCGGCGGCGCTGGCGAGGCCGCATCAACGAAGACAGAGCGGCGCATCGAGATCCGCGGCTCCCGAGGCGGCGGCGTAAGGAATAACAATGAAAAACAGATCAAAACTCCGGCGTTTTCCCGCCGGCATTATTGCGGCTTTGGCGGCTTTGGCGGCGCTGGCTTCCGGCTGCGGTGCGGAGGACCCCCCCCCCCCCCCGATGACGACAGAGAGCGGGCGGAATTGGGCGACGGCGCTGGTGAGGCTGCCTCAACGAGGCCAGAGCGGCGCATCGAGATCCGCGGCTCCCGAGGCGGCGGCGTTCTTCGCGAATTTCTATGAGGTCGTGTTCAAAAGAATGGATATGCTGGACGCCGCGGCCAAGGAAGCGGCGAATGTGGAGTGGGTTGCTATGCAAGGACAACTCCCTTACCTGACGAAGACGCCGTTCGAATATCTGACCGACGCTCAGGCTGAGGCGCTAGATCCCCTTCTACAGGCTGCTATAGAGGCGGATACGGTTGAGACGCTGTCTCAGTGTCTGGCTTTTGTTAGGATGGCGCTTGCGACGGTAGTAGTCATGGATCCTGTCTGGAAGGAAACCATTGAGTACCTATTCGGAGTTATGTATAAAGCCTTCTTTTTTTACCGGGGCGAGGGGTCCGCTGACCAAGGGTATATAAGCGTGGCGGTTCCCGCAGGGGGGCGTTATGAGGTTCTGCTTCTTGCGGGGTATGACCGGAACCTTGTGGGCGCCGGGTATAGGGGAAGTCATAATGCATCCCCGGATGTGGTGGAGATTAAAGCGGGTCGGGTGAATGAGGTTGCGATAGCCGTTGAGGCTTTCCCGCCTCAGTGGAACACGAAGGCGGAGAATGAGATTAAGACTTATCCTGTTGTCAATGACTTCGAGTTTGAGGCGGACGTCATCTTTGGTGCGGGGAATGATGCCTCTATACGGGACCGGTATATTCAACTGGGTCCGGCCACTGGGCTGAAAGATGCCTACTCCCCCAAAGACCTAGTTATTAAGGCGCGGTTTAATCTCGCCAAATTTACGCCGTTAATTCTGGCGGATGTCACCAACACCGGTTCAAGCGATACGCTGTCCATTGCGAAGTGCAATGCGCAATTGATTCCCCGCTATATAGATGATTATTTTGCCCCTGTCCCTTTATCGCCGGTTGCCAACGACCCCGATGAGGAGGGAAAAATAGATACGAAGAGTCCTTTTTCTGTAACAGAGCCCCTTTCCTTTAAGGGTGAGGCCGAATTCTTGAAGAAGAGGGATGTGGACGGATTGTTGGCGTTTGAATTGACGTATTACGCTTTTGGCGTCCCTGAATCGGGAGGAATCCCCTGGAGCATCAGGAACGGGCTGAACGGCCGCGCGGAGGACGACATTCCTGAGCGTGACGGCGACGGGAAGCCCACCGGCAGGGGCGTTGGAGCCGGGAGCCGCTTTCTGCTCAAATTCGGCGCCGGGAGCGCCGGGAGCGCCGGGAGCGTTATAGTCAACGTAGAGTAGCGGCTGAAAAGCCGCGCGCGAAGAAAATGCGCCGATTCTCGCGGAGCGCGGGAATGCGAGCGCGAAGGGGCTGAACCGCCTGATTGTTGGAGATCGTTCTGTCAGTCCAGGGTTTGGCCTGTGAAACAAGAATCCAAACGCTTTAGCGCTTGGCAGTTTGCCGGGATCCGGGCGAGGAGGGCTGAAAGAAGTCGAGCGGACCGGGTCCCGGCGTCAAAAAAAAAGAGGAAAAGGATATGAAATTGTTACGAAAAATAAGTTTTCTCTCCATCACACTGCTCCTATCCCTTATGGGTTGCGACTATGAGGCTAATCGCACGATATTTGTTAATAAGGAAAAAGTCGCGTTTACCCAGTCCACGTCCCTCTTCCTTGTCCCTGTTCACCGGGAATACCTCATAGACTCCACCTTTGCCAAGACCGAAGAACATCTTTCGGCGTTTCTGGTCTATGTCAACGGCAATACATGGAAGGCGCCTCTGTCTGAAACCGAAATTATGCTGGAAGAGCATCTTCTCCTTTCCGAGGACGACATCCATTACTTCGAAAGCGCCGGGGAGAAAACGGTCGCTGTAAGCTATGGGGATCTGAGCGCCCAGTATACCATTGTTGTCCGATCCAGCGGCGAAGACCCTGGACTAACACCTACTACCTCGTCAGACGGGACATCCATTGGTATAGAAATCATCTGGAAGTGAGGAAGTGCGGATTCTTAACAGGGCCGGCGAAAAAATTTGGCTCCGCGTCACGCTCCTGTTTTTGCGGATCGCGGCGTTCCCCCTCTTCTCCGGGCATGCCCAGGAGTCCCTGGGCGTATATGTCGAAGACGTCCTCATAGAAAAAGCCGCCGGCCGCGAGGGCTTCCATTTGTTTATCAAGAAAACGCCGGAGATATCCTCGGTCATGCTTGTGGAGTCCTCAAAAGACCCCGACGGACTGGAGGACTCCTATGCGTACCGGCCCCTGGAATGGAATGAGATAAACGGCGATGAATTGCGCATCATCCCTGATCCCCCCGCCCCCAGTTGGTTTCTTATAGATTCTTCCCCGGAAGACCATCCCCTCTTGGGAGAAGCCTTTCATATCTATATCCCTCCCGTAATCACCTACGGCTGGCCCAACACCCGCCGCGACACCCTAACGGTACAAGATGGGCTGTTCATTAATATCCGCAGTTTTGCCTTGCCCTACTGCGACTATTCGGGCGCGTTCAAAGACAACCCTTTTACCCTTTCCATGACAACGAGGGAATCCGATGGCTCAAGCCTTCTCATACTCCAGTCCTCGGAGCCAATGGAAGCTTCATCCCTGGAGAGCGAGCGGGAGCCGCCGCCGGAAGAGGAGCCGCCGCCGCCGGAGGAGGAGCCGCCCCCGGAAGAGGAGCCGCCGCCGGAGGAGGAGCCGCCGCCGCCGGAGGAGGAGGAGCCGCCGCCGAAAAAGGAAGGGCCGGTTTTTGCCCCCGTTATACTCGCCCGGGGAGGGATGGCGATCTTTTTCCCCGATCGGGAGGGAAAGCGCATAGGATTAGAAAATACCTATGACCCTATCGGCGCCTTCGCCTTGACCAATAAATTTACCAAAATCTGGGGTTTTCACCTGAGCTTCGATCGTGATCCCATAGTGATGAACCGTATCTTCGCGCGGGCAATCTGGGATATAGATTTTATTGGCATTGAACTTGGCCCCTACTTCGGCCTTTTTAACTCCTCCACCGGACAGGTAAGCCCGGGTCTTTCCCTGCTTCTCCATATACGGATCCCTCAGTGGCGCTTCTTCATTTCTTTTCAGCGGGATGCTGCTATGGGAAAAGACAGCCTCATCGGTCCGGGCGATTATATCCAGTCCTACAGTGAAATCAAAGCCGGCGTGATCCTGCCCTTTGGCGCTCTCGCCTTGAGTTTGATTGACCGCAATTCCACTATTCAAGACGATGCGGGCGTGGATATTGTCAACCAGTGGGTCCGGTACAATTTGTCTCTGGAAATCTCTCGTCCCGCCAATCCCTTTGGCTTAAGGATCGATCTGGGGTATCAGGAATTACAGTGGACATACCGGACTCCTCTCCCCCTGTCCACCGAGATGACCTATGGGTACGACAATATATACGCGAGCCTGGAACTGTCCTATAGGATAAAGATGCTAACCCTGTCTTTCGGCCTGGAAGCCCCCCTGTACCCTTGGGTATACCATCAGATACAAAGCCTGAAGAATCCTCAAGCCCCCTTCTTTGGGCAAATCACTCTAGGTTTCACGTTGGCCTTCCCTTCCCCGTAATGGTTCGGACGCTCCGCCTCGGTTGCCGCCGGACAAAAGACCCATGGGGAATTGCGGAAAAACCCGCGAACGGAAAAATAATGGCGAGCGTCAAGACCGCAGGAAAAAGCGTTGGACTGGCAATCCGGTTGGCGGCCTGCTAACTTGCGGTTGGCTTGCAAATTTTGCGATTTCTCACCGGTTGCGAAATCGCGTTTTCATAAGGAATTTGTTCGGAATCCGAAGTTTCCGAATAATTCTATTCATAGGGCGCCTGTCAAGACGCCGCATTGAACATATTGTAAAAAGAAGCGTCAATTTCAAAGCGTTTCACACCGCAACCTCTTTTATATTATATAGGAGGCTACATGAATAACCTTAATTCTGTTTTGATCGAAGGAAACCTTATTCGGGATCCTCTCCTCAAATCCACGGCAAAAGGAACTTCTGTGTGTACTTTTAGCCTTGCGTCCAACCGCGTTTACAAGCAGGACAACATGCTGGAGAAAGAGGTCAGTTTTTTCGATGTGGAATCATGGTCAAAACTTGCGGAAAATTGTTACAACCTTGGACGCAAGGGGAGGGGAGTCCTGGTTGTGGGAAGGCTCAAGCAGGATCGCTGGAACAGTCCTGATGGAAAACTCCATTCCAAAGTAAGCGTCATTGCGGAACATGTTGAATTCCGCCCCGAATTCAAGAGGGAGGAAGAAATGGACAAAATAAACCCCGGCGCGAGGTTGACGGAGTCCGCGCTGGAAAATGCGGACTCCGCTTCTCACGTCGGTTGTGAAGAATACAAGGAGGCGCCCTTTTAGATATGAATGAACCGCCTCGCCTTAAAGGGCGAGGCAATAGATTTTCTTCAAATATGCCGTCGGATCTGACAATCCGCGCAGTTTCATGCCCCGCCAACTATGCGGCGATAAAAATCGCTCTGAAGGGCGGGGCGGCAAGCCTCACTGTGAATGAATAGCGGCCGGCGCAAAAGGCGTCTTCTTCAACCACTATTCATGCTCTTTGTCAGATTCCTGCGCGTTATCCAATAGATTCTTCCGCAATTCACGAATGAATGCGGCTGATTCCCCCATTTCAATATAAGAGTCACAGGCATCTTGAAAACGGCGTCCGACGGCGCAGTATTTGTACGTTTTTTCCTGCCCAAGTTTCTTCTTCCACTTTCCCGCCATGCACCGGATACGCAAAACGGCATCCTCAGCGGCGGCGGATATTTTGCATTCGAAACAATTTGCGCAATAAACTTTAGCGGTCTGGAACTCTTCAGGCTGCGATTCTTCCTGCATAACGGCTCCTGTAAACATCTTTCAAATGTAAATTTAACTTGCGACATCCCAAAAACGCGCGGAGCGGCAGTTTTGGGAAAGCGTTGATATAATATAAATACGAGCGGAGGTTGTCAATAGTCATGTGAGCCAGTTTCAAAACGCGAATTTCGTTCAGCGAACCTTGTAGAAGCCTTTCTAGGACTTGTAGAAGCCTTTCTAGGACTTGTAGAAGCCTTTCTAGGACTTGTAGAAGCCTTTCTAGGACTTGTAGAAACCTTTCTAGGACTTGTAGAAACCTT
>JAITIK010000152.1 GCA_031279555.1 Treponema sp.
GAAACTTTTGTATTTCGCCAATGTCCGGGTTACGCTGTTTTAACAGGAGTCGGATTGAGGCAAAGCAAAGGAATATGGGGAAGGTTTGCCGGATGGCATAGGACAGCGCGGACAAATTATCCGTCGATCCGGGCGACAAAACAGGCGGTATCCGAGGATTTCCAGCGATATTCGCCCAAATTGAAGCGTTTCAAGGCGTTCGGCGACATTATTAAATCCCCGTCATAGCATCATCTCTTATCCCCTTTGCCTTCCACTTCTTTTAATTTATACCTAACTAACACTATTTTATCCATTGCGCGTACCTGAGAAGTGACGGTATCATTTCTACCATCTTTTGATGAGAGGAGAAAAAGTATGAAAACAAGCGCGCTATTGTTTTTATTGACGGGTTTACTGGCGTTCGGCCTGTTAAACGGATGTGACAAGAAAACGGAGACGCCCGCACAAGCTGGCGGCGCCGCGCCTATTGAAATCACAGTGGAGGTCTTCGACCGGGGAACCGACGGCGGCAAAACCGATCCCGCGAACAACGAGTGGACAAAATGGATTCAGGCGAAACTCCTAAAAGACGAAAACATCAAGGTGACGTTTGTTCCGGTAAACCGCTGGAACGAAGAGCAGGACATAGTCACCAGAATGGCGGCTCAGACTGCGCCGGATATTTGTTACACCTACAGCATGGACAATGTAAGAAACTGGGGAATTCAGGACGGGGTGTACGATCTGGCGCCCTATGTTGACACCCACTTGCAGGACATGAAGGAAATGATGGGCGAAGACCCGGCGATTCCCGGACAAAACCTGATTTGGCATAGCAAAGACATAGATACAGGATCCCTCTACGGCATCAGCAACAAATATATGTATACCGCGTCCCACAACACCTTTATCCGCGAAGATTGGCTTGATACACTAGGTCTCCCCGCGCCCAAAACCACCCAGGAATTTTACGATACTATGGTCGCTTTTAAAAACAACGCGGCCGCGCTCGGCGTGGATCAGGTGATTCCCTTCATTATGACCAACGATATACGCTGGCAGGCTTACAACATCTTCCTGTCCTTCATGCCCTCCGATCTTTCCCCCAAGGACAAATGGGTGAACACCGTGGCGGAACGGCAAATTATGGTTCCCGGGGTTAAAGAAGCCCTCGCTTTCCTCAATAAGATGTACGCCGAAGGTCTCATTGACCGGGACTTCCCCCTCTACAACGACGACACCGAGCCAAGCAACGTGATAAAGAGCGGCATTGTCGGGGCATTCCTGCACAACTGGGACCAGCCCTACCGCCAGAATCTGCAAATTCAGACGGAACTGGCGAAAAACATACCGGGCGCGAAGTACATCCCCATCGATCCCTTCACCAATTCCGCCGGACTCACTCCAAAGCGCGGATCTCCTGCGGCGGGAGGGCTGATTTTCTTCATTCCAAAGACAAGCAAGAACCCGGAAGCGGCGCTCCGTTACGTCAATTGGCTCAGCCGGTACGAAAACTATCACTTCCTCCAGTTCGGCAATGAAGGAATAAACCATACCACGGTAAACGGGGTTAAAATTCCCCTGTCCGCCACAGGGGCATGGATCCAGAACTCCGGCGCCAATGTGGACTACACCATTAGCATCAACGGCTACGTGACGCCGCCGGAACATTTCGGGCAGGTTCTTTCCGCCAGCTATCCCGGCATCCCTCCTGACGAAGTTACCGCCGCGTATCGTATCAGTTCCCTCAACGCAAAAGTTGAGCCGTATGTTTCAGCGACGATCCTTTCGCTCGCTTCGGTACGGCAAGTGCTGGTGGACAAGGAAAAAACTCTCTGCGTCAACCTTATCTGCGCCAAACCCGGCGAGTTTGACCGCGTATGGGACGCTGGTATAAAAGACTGGCTTGATTCGGGCGCCCAGGCCGCCATTGATGAGCAGAAGGCAAAGTACCGTTAGGCGCGCCGGCAGGTTCAAGAAGTGTTATGAGAGACGGAAACGCGGTTCTTTTTAACAGGGATTGGAAATTCCTCCTGGGAGATGCGGAAGGGGCTGAACGGGAGGATTATCCTGACCGGACATGGAAGCGGCTTGACCTTCCCCATGATTGGGTTATCGGCGAGCCTTTTGATCGAGGCGGAACGGATTCGTATACATCCCAGAATATGCAAGGTTTTTTTGCGTGGAAGGGAATCGCGTGGTACCGTAAAAAATTTTTCCTGCCAGAGGAAATTATCGTGGGGGAAGCCGCGCGCGGAGTATCCCTTTACTTCGGCGGCGCGTACCGGAACAGCGCGGTGTATATTAACGGACAGAAAGCGGGAGGCAGGGCCTACGGGTATTCCTCCTTTGAACTGGACGTCAGCGGACTGGTCAAACCAGGAGACAACACAGTCGCCGTCCGGCTGGATAACGGCTACGAAGCTCCCGACCGCTGGTATTCGGGCGCGGGGCTGTACCGGAATGTGTACCTGCGGATAGTCCCGGCCCTGCGCATCAAGACATGGGGCGTCCGCGTCAGGACAAAGATCGCGGACGCTCAGGCGGAGGTAACAGTGGACGCCGCCGTGGTCAATCGGGGAAAAACCGCGTTTTCGGACGGGCTTTCCGCCCGCGTTTGCCTTAGGATAACCAGTCCTGACCACGAAACCGTCGCAGAGGCGTCCGCTCCTTTTCATATCGCGCGGGGTGGCGAGACCGTCATACAACAACGCATCTCGCTTCAAAAGCCGCTCCTGTGGAGCGCGGACACCCCGCGCCTGTACCACGCCGTTGTGTGGCTTGAAGGGAAGGACGACGGGCGTTCCGGCGTCAAAATCGGCGAGCCGGTGGAAGTTCCTTTCGGCGTACGCTCCATAGAGATAGCCTGCCGCGCGGGAATGCGGGTCAACGGCGAGCCGGTGAAGCTCAAGGGAGTGTGCCTGCACCACGACTGCGGCATTCTCGGCTCCGCCTATTACGATGCGGCGTGGCGGCGGCGTCTCCTCACCCTGAAAAGCGTCGGATGCAACGCGGTGCGTACGAGCCATAACCCGCCTGCGGAGGAGTTCCTCGATCTTTGCGACGAATTGGGCTTCTATGTGATAGACGAATGTTTTGACAAATGGCGAAGCGGGTATTACGCCGCGCATTTTGAGAACGACTGGCGCAGGGACTTGGAGGCGTTCGTCTTGCGCGACCGGAACCATCCCTCAGTTTTTATGTGGAGCATCGGCAACGAAGTGGAGGAGCAGAGCGCGGGAACCATGCCGGAAACCCAGCGGACGCTCGCTTCCTTTGTCCGCGCTCTGGACGACCGTCCGGTAACCTGCGGACTCCACCCTCATGCCATCCCCCGAAGCCTTGCCGGCGCTCCCATAAGCCGCCTCGTGGAAATTACGAAGGAATTGACGGAAGATGTGGACGTACTGGGGCTTAACTACCATGAGCCTCTCTACGAAGCCTATACCGCCGCCATCGCCAAGCCGATTGTGGGAACCGAATCTTACGAATACTACAGCAGTACTGTCGAAAATTATGAGGACATGACAACCAAAAACCCATGGCGCGCCGTGATCGAAAACGACAATGTTATCGGGCAGTTTATCTGGGCTGGCATTGATTATCTGGGAGAAAGCGCGTGGCCCGCCAAAGGCTGGGCTGGCGCGATTTTGGACATCTGCGGTTTTTTGAAGCCCAACGCCTATTACCGGAAAAGCGTTTGGTCAGAGGAGCCGGTTGTTCATCTCGGTTTTTATGACAACGACAGAGCTGATTATGTCCGGGGGCGTTGGTCGTTCCCTCAAACCGCGTCCCACCTGAACCTTGATCACTACAAGCGCCGGGTCGTAAAAGCCGCGGTGTACTCCAACTGCGATGAAGTGGCGTTGAAGATCAACGGCAGAAAGCTGGGAACGAGGAGTCCGAAAGATTTTGAAAACAACATCATCGAATGGACGTTTGAGTATGAAGAAGGGGAAGTGGAGGCCGCCGGGTACCGGAACGGGCTGGCTGTATGCAATCATGTCCTGCGCACCGCGGGACCAGCCCGGAACATCGCGCTGACGCCTGATACGGCGGTTCTTGAGGCTGATTGTTCCGCTGTCGCCCACGTGGAAATAACCGTCACCGATGAAAAAGGCGTCCTTTGCCCTACCGAAGATCATCTTATCGAATGTACGCTCCGGGGAGATGGTGAAATTATCGGCGCCTGTTCCCCGGATTTAAACGGCTCTCTCGGCTTCCGCTTTTCAAAAACGCCGGTCAGCGGAGGCCGGGCGCTGGTCATTGTCAAAGCCGGCGCTTCCGCCGGACTTTTGGAACTCACCGCCTACTCTGAAAAGCTGGCTCCCGCCTCCTTTCAATGGAAGGTCGTGGAGAGCGCCGGCGGCGATATTGCAACGGCCCGAATGTCAGGCGGCAAACAACAGGCCGCAGGCGGCAGGTAACACGCAATAAAACGCGCCGCCCGCTCTTGATGACTGTCACGTTTGCGTTGCCCCCCGGTTGGCGAAGACGCCAAATCTGGAGACATGCTGACAATGCGCCGCTCAAACCCCAACCCCCGCCATATCCACGAACCGGGCGCTCCGCATAGCTATTTTACCTCCGCGGAGCGGAACCAGCAAAAGAGCCATGCGGGGGGCAAGGGGGGTTTTTCCCATTGCCACGCAGATGACCCCGCCGGATCGGAGTCCTGAAGCGCAGCCGCCACTAGGCTATTGGGCTGGAAGAAGCCTCCTTCGCTTTTGATCTTGAACGGAAATAGAGGCGGGAGTCGTGATTGGATGAGTGATGGTCGAGACGGGCGCGGGCTTCCGGCGCGGTTGCGAGACCACCGCTCCGGCTCCGGAAGCCACATATTTATAGAAAGAACCGCGCCTGCAATTCCAAAAGCGGATTGCGATTTTTCCAAAGAATTGAGCTGAGGGTTATGGACTGTCACGCGGGGCCGCGCCGATCCCACACGCGGGGCTGTGTTGATCCCACACGCGGGGCCGCGCCGATCCCACGCGCGGGGCTGTTCTGAAAAACCAGGTTCAACCACCCTGCATAGGGAAGGTTGCGGAGAACCCCCGGCGCGGAGACCGCGCTTTCCCTTGTGACGTTGAACACAGCGAGTCTTCGGAACCTTTGTTTCCGGTAAAATGCGAGGCGTCTTCAGAACTCCCGTAATGATTTCCAGGGCTTTTAGGCGGGAAGGCGCAAAAACCGAAAAAACTGAAAAAACTGAAAAAAGACTGAAAAAGATTGCGGCGCAGGCTTGTATAAAACTACGGCAATATGTTAAAGTCATACCAATGGCATTATGGACGCTTGGGGAAGCCACGCAGGATA
>JAITIK010000181.1 GCA_031279555.1 Treponema sp.
CCTCACGCGACCGGCTTATGAAAAATCTATACGTTCATCGGCTGGCCGCCTAAAAAACGCGGCGCTCACATCCTGAACTCGGAACCCAGATACACTTCCCTCACCATTTCGTTGGCAAGGATGGCGTCTTTGTCCCCGCGCGCGACAATGGCGCCGGTATTGATGATGAAGGCTTCGGTGGTGATTTCAAGCGTGTCCCGCACATTATGATCCGTGATAAGCACGCCGATTCCCTTTTTCGCAAGCTGCCTGATTATCCGCTTGATTTCATAAACGGCGATGGGGTCTATGCCCGCGAACGGTTCGTCAAGGAGCAGGAATTTAGGCTCCGTCGCCAGAGCGCGGGCTATTTCAGTGCGGCGCCGCTCCCCGCCGGAAAGCGTATGCCCGGGCTGCTTCCGCAGGCGCGTGATGCCGAACTCTTCAAGAAGCTCTCCAAGCCGCATCCGCTTTTGCCGGTAGTTGATGTCCCGCCTGCTCTCCAGAATCGCCCAAATGTTCTGTTCAACGGTAAGTTTGCGGAAAATAGACGCCTCCTGCGGCAGATACGCGATACCCTGCCGCGCCCGTTTGTACATCGGCTTGCGGGTGATGTCAATGCCGTCCATCGTAACACTGCCTTGCGTAGGGCGGTAAAATCCCACTATCATGTAGAATGTCGTGGTTTTGCCCGCGCCGTTCGGTCCCAAAAGCCCCACCACCTGTCCGTTGTACATGGAAAAATCTATCCCATGCACCACTTCCTTTCTGCCAAATCGTTTGTGGAGGTTGTTCACCGCAAGCACATGGGAGCCAACCGGCGCAAAATACTCTTCTTCAGCGTCCGGTTGCGGTTCGCCGCCGGTGATCCACATGTACAGGGTCTCCGCCTCCGGTGTAAAACGAGCGGCGGCGGGAACCGGCTTGACCGGCGCGAGCGGCGCCGGACTCTCGTCAAGAGTTGTTACATATATATAGGTGACGCCGCCATCTTTCGTTTCCATACCGTCGTCTTTAGACAAAACGCTCATCCTTTTA
Source organism: Treponema sp. (assembly GCA_031279555.1). Lineage (GTDB taxonomy): Bacteria > Spirochaetota > Spirochaetia > Treponematales > Breznakiellaceae > JAIRKH01. The sequence goes on from JAITIK010000181.1 coordinate 1,018, forward strand.
TAGAGCCGGACACCGAGCCTTCCATCATAACATCGTCGGTGTCAAGATCAACGCGGATACGCTCCGCGCGGAATTCATCCTGTTTCTTGAAAACAACGGGAAAACCAGAAAGATCGAGTTGCTTCTCCTTGCGCCGGTACGCCGCGTATTGGGAGCGGCATACCAGATCGTCCTTAAACAATCTGACCTCCACCTGAAAAATCGCAACCTCTTTTTCATCATCGTACTCAATGAACCTGCCCTTAGCCACAATCGAATTTTTTCTATCCTCAAGCGAGGCGTTGCCCTCAAGCCGCGCAATCTTCAACTTCCGGTCATAGCGCAGCCTGTCGGTCTGGAAAAAAATCTCCTTTTCCTGCTCCTGCCCCCATACATTGCCGGTACAATCAATAAACTGGTTGTTCTCTCCTAGAATCTCAATTTTGGACGCCCTCAACACCAAGTTATCCGAATGCACCTCGGCGTTTCCGGTCAAGATGATAGTCTCTTTTCCCGCGGCGCGCCCCCCGCTCATTTGATCCGCCCCGAACGTGAACGTATCCGCTCCCAGCGGCGCGATAGAAACGGCAAAGGCGGCGAGAAAGAATATACAAACGTTTCGTCCGTCGCGCCCCATTTTTTCCCGCGCCGCGACTCGCGTCGCGCATGGTTTATACGCGCTTCCCTCGCTCATTCTTCATCCGCCTCAAAGTACACGCCCTGTATCCCGCCGTCAAATGTAAATGCCTGCTCTCTGGCATTGGCGGAGAACCCCTTTCCCGAAAAGGTTGTCCCGTCGGAGCGCTCGATCCACACCTCATCCTCTTTTCCAGCGGAAATGGCCCGGCTCTTATCTTCCCAAAATAACATAGTAGTGCTAATGGAAATATCATCGGAGATGACGTCTATGCGGATGCCGTCCCGCATCTCAACGTTTCCGGTGTCAATCTCAACCTGAGCCGCGCCCACTTTGCCTTGTACATTCACCTTTTCTCCATGGTTTTGGAACTGTTCAAACTCAAATTCCCGCACGCTCATAATCTGTTTTTTTTCATACCGTTCCGCCGCATCCGCCTTAAACCGCACAATCGGGTCGCCATTCCTCACCCGCACATATTCAACTTCACTCATAATAATATCCGGCTGCTCGCTCGTGTCCGCTGTCGCCGCGCCGTAATCAAAGGAACAGGATGCGAGCAGGAGCAGAGGGAATAGACAACGGAACAGGCCGCGTCTGAGGCATAGCGCGGCGAAAACGGCGCAAAAGGGCGCGGAGAACGCCTTCTTGTGGAGAGCATCATACGGCGGCGCGGCGCATCCGCGCAACTTATTTTTACAATGCGCCATCTCTTCACCCTCCAGCTTTTCTGTCCCGTACCGCGGCTATAAAATTTCTGAACAGCGGGTTTGCCGAAGTAGGCTTGGACTTAAATTCGGGATGAAACTGTACGCCCAAACCCCACGGGTGATCCGGCCATTCGACGCACTCGACCAGACTTCCGTCCGGCGTAAACGCCGTCAGTTTAAGACCGGACGCGGACATATCCGCGCGGTACCGGTTTGAAAACTCGTAGCGATGCCGATGCCGCTCCCAAATGCGCTTTTCCTTGTAGGCGGCGAAAATCAGGCTTCCTTCAACCGCAACGGACTCGCTCTTTCCAAGCCGCATGGTGCCGCCGTAATTCTTCACGTCAACCTGTTCTTCCAGCAAGTCCACCACCGGATGTTTGGCGTTCTGCTCGAACTCCGTGGAGTCGGCGTCCTTGAAGCCAAGCGCATTGCGCCCCCAGTCTATCACCATTATCTGCATACCCAGACAGATGCCCAGATACGGCGCTTTGTGTACGCGCGCCCATTGCGCTGCGTTTATCATACCGTTTATGCCCCGCTGTCCAAAACCGCCGGGAACCAAAATACCGTCAACTCCGCCGCCGTCAGCGGCGCCGCCCAAAATGCCGTCAACCGCAGACGGATCCTCCAAACGGGATGAGTCCACCTTCACCAACTCAACCTCCACATGAGCTTCAAGTCCCGCATGAAAGAGCGCTTCGTACACGGACTTATACGCATCATGCAGTTCCATGTACTTTCCAACCACGCCGACACGCACTTTGCCCGTGCGAGCCTCGAATTTTTCCATCACCACGCGCCATGGCTTCAAATCGGAATGACGGCTCGCCACTCCAAGTTTTTTCAGCGCCACCTGATCCATCTTCTGCTCGTAGAACACAAGGGGGATGGCGTATATTGTAGTGTTTATATTATAAGAAGTGAAAACCGCTTCGGTTTCCACATTGGTAAAAAGCGCTATCTTTTTCCGCATAGCTTCGTCAAGCGGCACCGGAGCGCGGCAGATTAGAATGTCCGGCTGTATCCCCATTTCCTGCATAGCCTTTACCGAATGTTGCGTGGGCTTTGTTTTAAGCTCGCCCTCACCCACTTCCGGAATAAGCGTCAGGTGTACGGACAGGGCGTTCTCCTTGCCGTATTCGTGAATAAGCTGCCGCGCGGCCTCCAAAAACGGTATCGACTCAATGTCGCCGACGGTTCCGCCGATCTCCACGATCACCACATCAGCATCCGGATCCGATGCCGCGAGTATCCGGCATTTGATCTCATCGGTTATATGCGGGATCACCTGTACGCAACGTCCCAGGTACCGCCCCTCCCGCTCCTTTCGCAATACGGAGTCGTAAATCTGTCCGGTTGTAATGGAATTCGCCCGGCACAGCGGGCTGTTCGTAAAACGCGCGTAATTCCCTAAATCAAGATCGGTCTCCGCCCCGTCATCGGTAACGTAAACCTCTCCATGCTGATATGGGTTCATGGTGCCGGCGTCCACATTGATATACGGATCACATTTTACCATGCAGACATTAAGCCCCCTGCACTCAAGCAAAGCGCCCAAAGAGGACGCGGCGACGCCTTTCCCGAGGCTGGAACATACGCCGCCAGAGACAAAAATAAACTTATTCATGTCCTAGTATTATGCCAAGAGAGAACCGGATTGACAAGTCCTTCGCGCTGGATATGGCGCCAGAAAACTTCCATTCATTAAATCGCCATCAGCGGTTTTTTTGACATTGACAATTTTTAAATAGTATCTTATGATTATAAATCATGGCAGATACAGTATTTCTAAGCAATGCTGATTTTGAACAATACCGCGCGCTCATTTACAACGAGAGCGGCATTCATTTTACGCCGACGAATCGCTCCATCTTGGAAAGCCGTCTTAAAGACCGGTTGCGGGAAAAAAGCATTGATGTACGGACGTATTACAATACCATCTCCAAAGACAAGGAAGAAATGAGAAGCTTTCTTGACTCAATCACAACAAATTTGACGCGCTTCTTTCGCAATCAAGCCCACTTTGATGTGTTGGAGCATTATATAGTGCCTGAATTGATAAAATTGAAGAAACCACTTGGCAATACCGCCATCAAAATATGGAGCGCGGGTTGTTCAACCGGAGAAGAGCCATACACCTTGGCGATGCTGATGAGTCAGATATTGCCCGCTCCCTGGAAATTTGAGATAATCGCCAGTGATATAAGCCTTAAATGTCTTATGACCGCGAAAGAAGGCTTCTACTCGGACAGCCGCATCGTAGGCGTACCCGACAACTATCTCCACAAATTTTTTGACAAGGTGAGCGGAGGCTACAAAATCAAACATGATCTGATGTCCAAAGTGCGTTTTGATTACCATAATCTTAAAAACGATTCAGGATTGCACAACTTGGATATTGTATTTTGCCGTAATGTTATTATTTATTTCGATGAGGTCGCGCAAACTGCGGTAATGAAGCGTTTCTGGGATGCAATGGCATCAAAATCATTCCTGCTTATCGGACATTCGGAATCGCTGTTCGGTATGGATACAAAATTTGAATTTGTAAAAACTCAATGGTCAACATTTTACAAAAAATGGATATAGCGTGGTTTCAGTTCACGTTTGATTATCGTGTACGCGAAAAGGCGCGTAAGCAGGAGTTATAATGTATGGCTGATGACATTAGTGTGTTGATTGTTGATGATTCCGCGTTGATGCGGAATCTAATAGGGCGCATGATAGAAAATACGCCGGGACTTGTAGTGGCGGACAAGGCGATGAATGGAAAATTCGCGCTTCAAAAAATCCCCCGCGTCAATCCCGATGTTATCGTGCTTGATCTTGAAATGCCGGAAATGAATGGCATTGAATTCTTGAAAGAGCGCAAAAAGCAAGGCATCTGGATACCGGTTGTTATTCTTTCCTCAATCGCCACTCGCGGCGCGGAAATCACCATGGAAGCGCTTGCACTTGGCGCGAGTGATTTTATTCAAAAACCGTCGGGTTCCATTTCGGATGACATTCACACGGTGAAAGATTCTCTTACCAGCATGCTTCTAGGCTACGGCGGACAGTATCGCAGAAAGCAGAGCAAAAAAGCGGCGCCTGTTGATTATACGGGAAAACCGTCGGCAAAGATCGGCGGATCGTCGCTGGCAGGAACATTCCAATCACAATTCGTTAAGTCTGCGGAGGATATTATTCTTCCGCCGCATGGTACGGTAAAGGTGCGCCCTCCCTTGCGGCGACCGGGCAAAACCGACATCATCGCCATCGGCATTTCAACCGGCGGTCCGGATGCCTTGCGGCTTGTGTTTTCAAAACTCGACGCAGACCTCAAGGTGCCGATTGTGGTTGTTCAGCACATGCCGCCCGGATTCACGCTTGAGTTCGCCCGGAGCCTTGATCGCATTTGTCCCCTCGAAGTCAAAGAAGCCGAAGAAGGCGATGCTATTCGACCCGGTCGCGTCCTTATCGCCCAAGGCAACAAACACCTTGAAGTGGAAAAACAGCCCCAGGGCGCCGTTGTTCACCTTACCGAGGCTCCTCTTGTCAGCGGGCATCGTCCCTCGGTTGATGTGCTTTTCGCATCAGTCGCCAAATGGTACGGTAACCATGCGCTCGGCGTCATTATGACCGGCATGGGGCGGGATGGCGCCGAACAAATTGGCGAAATCTACAAAGAAGGCGGGCTTACCTTGGGTCAGGACGAAGTTTCCGCCGTTGTGTACGGCATGCCCCGCGTCGCGTTTGAACTGGGACATGTACAAGAGCAGGTTTCCCTCCAAAATATGGCGCGTAGAATTTGCGATTTAGCGAAAACGCCGCGCTAAAAACCCACCTCAAAGGATGGCCGGCGGCAGCGCCTGGCGGGTGTTATTTTCCATACAGAATGAACTACTCCGACTTGGGCGGAGGTAGTCTATTCGCAACGTCTGGTTTAACGCTCGCCGTACATTTTATGCGCAAACGCCACTGACATCGTATGCCGGCTGAAGCGGGTCGCCCAAGCAATTGGCGTCAACCCAGACGTTATGCGAAATGCCGGTGAATAATTGAAAGTGATGGCGCCTATTCCATCACACTGTTTTCGCACTATTTCTTCTCCTGTAAAAGTCATCTTGCTTGCAAATAACGAGATTCAGAACAAAATGGTGAAAGGTTTCCGCAATGAAAATAAAAACAATTTGCGAGTCTTTCCCAAAACGCGCAGGGCGGCAACTTTGGGAAAGTCGCCTTAGATTAAGATGAAAAAACGGGCTTTTTGCCGTTTTCTCCAAAGCCATTTCTGAAATCAACCCGAACGCAGTAAGCGTTTTGAGTTGGCTCCATATTCAGATTTGACGGGTATCGCGTTTAAGACTTTGATGGCGAATTTCCAGTGGGCATCCGGTCAGCCGGGTGAATCCGTCGAATAA
>JAITIK010000017.1 GCA_031279555.1 Treponema sp.
AATTTAAGAAAGGGTATTTCGTAAGCGCGTCAATTCCTATTGACACAATGTTTACTTGTGTATACTCTATAAACCATAGTGGAGGAATGAAAGAATTCCTTAAAAAGAGGTGAAAATGAGAAAAAGAAGTCTTATGAAAGGCGTTTTGCTGGCGGCGGCCGTATGCGCGTTTTTTGCGGCGTGTTCCAAGGAACAGACAATCAAGATCGGATTCAACATTCCGTTGACCGGCGATTCTCCGAAAGTCGGCGAGGGCGCGAAGTTTTCCGGAGAGCTTGTCCTGAACGCCATCAATGAAGCGGGCGGGCTTGATGTCAAAGGCAAGAAATACAAACTGGAATTCGTGTATGTTGACAACGAGTTGAAACCGGAATCCGCGGTGCAGTCCGCGTTGCGGCTCATTGAGCAGGACAAAGCGCTTGCCATAGTGGGTCCCTGCGGTTCGGGGCGGGCGATTCCCGGAGGGCAGGTCGCCAATGAAAACCGCACCCCAATGGTTTCCCCCTGGGCGACCAATCCGGCGGTAACCCTGGACAGACCCTATGTGTTTCGGGCGTGCATCCTTGATCCGGTTCAGGCGCCTGCGGCGGTCAAATTTGTCAAAAACGAGTTTCCGTCAATTGGCGCCGCCGCGATTCTCTACAATATTGAAGACGACTATTCCAAAGGGCTGGCGGGCTATTTCCGCGACAGTTGGGAAAATGCGGGCGGCGTCATAACCAATTTTGAAAGTTTCGGACAAAAAGATCAGGATTTCGCTGTCCAATTGACGCGGATAATCAATTCCGGCGCTGAATTGCTGTATTTGCCCGATTATTACAACCACGTCGCCCTCATCGTTTCTCAGGCGAAAGACCTCGGCTGGGGCGACAAGCCGGTGTTGGGCAGCGATTCGTGGGGTTCGGCGGATCTGTGGTCGCTTTCAAAAGGCTTGGTGAAAGGCTATTTCTTTACCACCCACTATGCGGCGGCGGGCGCTGTCGGCTCAACGAAAGCGTTTATCGACGCGTACAAGGCGGCCTACGGCTATGTGCCTGATGACGTGGCGGCTCTTACCTACGATTCAATCAACATCATTCTTGAAGCGATCAAGATCGCGGGCTTGACTGGCGATCTCTCAAAAGACCGCGACGCAATCAGGGATACGATAGCCGCTATGAAGGATTTTCAGGGCATCACTGGCACAATGAGCTTTGATGCAAACGGCGATCCCACAAAGCCGGCTGTTGTGGTCAGAGTGAACGACGCGGGCGAGTTTGAATACGTAACGTCCCTGTAACCCAGGTCGCGCTGTTTTCTTATGAAACGGCTGTTCTGTTAGAACGGCCGTTCCAAATTGAAACAGCGTCTCCGTAATAGCCGTGTTAATCCGTGCAAATCGCAGAGAAACCATGTAAGAATGCGAAAAACTTTGAATTGACATAGGAAAGCCATGTTATCGATACTATTGCAGAATGTGTTTAACGCCCTCCAATGGGGGAGTTTTTATTCGATGATCGCGTTGGGGTACTGTCTTGTATATGGGGTGCTTAGACTCATCAACTTTGCCCACGGCGATATTTTTATGAGCGCGTGTTACATCGCTTTTTTTATTACGGCGGGGCTGTTGGGCGTGTTTGGCGGGCAGAACCCGCTGATTTTCGCATTGACGTTGGTCCTTACCATGACGGCGACCGCGCTCCTCGGCATCACCATAGAACGCATTGCGTACCGTCCGTTGCGGCGCAAGGGCGTGAACCGGCTTTACGTGGTTATCACCGCCTTGATGGTCGGCTTTACCCTTGAAAACGGCAATTTGGCGTTTCTCGGCGCGAGTTCCCGAACCTTTCCGGATATACTTGACAAGCGCATTTGGCAGATCGGGCCTGTCGCGCTCACTAATTTGAAGGTGTTGGTTGTCATTGTGGCGTTCGCCGTGTACGGGCTGCTGGAGTTCATCGTCAGAAAGACCGTGTTCGGCATGTCGATGCGGGCGATATCCTACGATAAATTCGCCATACCCCTGATGGGGATTCCGGTGAACGCGATCATTACCTTTACGTTTGCGCTGGGTTCCAGTCTAGCCGCAGTGGCGGGCATATTGTACGGCATGTCCTATCCGGTGCTTGATCCGTATATGGGAACCATCATCGGATGGAAGGCGTTCATCGCGGCTGTTGTGGGCGGCATCGGCGACATCAAGGGCGCGTTTCTGGGCGGCTTCATTCTGGGCTTTATCGAAATTTTTATCACCGCGTTTTTCCCCTCAAGTTACAAGGATCTCATCTCCTTTGTCATATTATTGATCATCCTGAGTATAAAACCAACCGGTTTCTTCGGCGTCGCCCGAAGCGCCAAAATATAGGAGGGTGAGATGGCGCAACACATCGCAAGCCAACATAAAAAACACAACGTCCGGGTTTTCTTCCTCGTCGTCGCCGGCATGATCGTTATCACCCTCATGGCGCAGGCAGGTCTTATAAACCAGTACATTCAAACGGTGATAATGTCCATCGGCATTAACATCATCTTCGCGTCAAGCCTCAATATCATAAACGGGTATATGGGTGAATTTTCCTGCGGACACGCGGCTTTTATGGCTGTCGGGGCGTATGTTTCTTCGGTGCTGTCCCTGACTCTGTTTACCGAAAACAAGTTTGCCGGCGCCCCGCTGCTTCCGCCCGCAACGAGCGTTTTTCTTTTTCCAGTGGTTGTCATTATGGGCGGGATTGCGGCGGCTTTCGCCGGCCTTATTGTGGCGATCCCTTCGTTCAAGACGCGGGACGACTACCTTGCGATCATCACCATCGCGGCAAACTACATCATTATGACCGCCCTAAACAACCTTGAAGCGACCGGCGCCAGCAGCGGACTTATGGGCATGAGAGCCGTTGTGAACGCCATGCGGGATGTTGTTCCGTTGCCCTGGATGCTGATATGGATTCTGGCGTTTGCGCTTGTATGCGTCATCGCTATAAAACGGCTTATGGGTTCCACGCTTGGCAAGGGCATTTCCGCGATACGCTATGATGAAATATCCGCCGAGATCATGAGCGTCAACACCAACCGGATCAAGTTGTTGGCGTTTTGCTTCTCATCCGGCTTGGCCGGTATCGCCGGAGGGCTTTTCGCCCACATGATCAGTTTTATCAACCCCAAAACCTTCGATATTATGAAATCAACCGAAGGCATGGTGATGGTGTACTTGGGCGGCATGGGATCGCTTTCCGGCTCCGTGCTTTCCGCGATGCTGTTCACCTTCTTGCTGGAACTGTTGCGCCCTTTGCAGATACTCAAATGGGTGTTTATCCCCCTGTTGCTGATTCTGCTTATGCAATTCCGTCCCGAAGGGCTTTTGGGACACCGCGAGTTGTCGGATGTCATTCCGCGCTTGAATTTCAACGCGGGATTCTTGAAGAAGCGGAAAAAAGGAGAAAAAGATGCCCCCTGACGTTCATCTTGAAATAAAAAACTTGAGCCATTCTTTCGGCGGCTTGCAGGCGCTTGAAAATATAAACATCTCCTTGCAAAGAGAGGAGATTGGAGGGCTAATCGGTCCAAACGGCGCGGGCAAGACAACGGTGTTCAACCTCATAAGCGGTTTTTATGTGCCGAGCGCGGGCGATATCATCGTTTCCGGCGAAAGGATCAACGGGAGGAAGCCTCACGAAATAGCCGCGATGAAGATAGGAAGGACGTTTCAAAACATCAGGCTGTGGAGCGAGATGACGGTGCTTGACAACATCCGCATATCCCAGCATTACCGGCTGGGGTATAACGCGGCGGACGCCTTTTTCCACACCAAACGCTACAAGCGGCGCGAGGCGGAAATCACCCAGAGAGCGTGGGAGTTGCTTGAAATTTTCAAGCTGGCGGACTTGGCGTACGAGTATCCCAAAAACATTCCCTATGGAATTCAGCGCCGGGTGGAGATTGCCCGCGCTCTTTCCTTGCAGCCGGATCTATTGCTTCTTGACGAGCCTGCCGCCGGTTTGAGTTCTGTCGATACGGTTCAGTTGATTGATTATGTTATATGGCTTCACGAAAATTTCCATTTGACTATTTGGATGATAGAGCATCAGATGGACGTGATTATGAAGCTCTGTCATACTATTACGGTGATTGATTTTGGAAAGGAAATCGCTTCCGGCTCTCCCGAAGAAATCAAGAACGATCCCAATGTGATAAAAGCATATCTGGGAGACGGGCAACTCTAAGGATATGTGCGGAATGGCAATGACCTTGGTCATGTCATTTCATTATTGCGGAAACAATAAAAATAAGATATGGAACATTTTATTTTTGCACAGTTCCTAAAACCATGAACGCAAGGCGGAACCATGTTACTGGAAGTTCAGAATTTAAAGGTGAGTTACGGAAACATTGAAGCTCTCTACGGCATCTCTTTCAATGTTGATAAAGGGGAAATAGTCACGCTGATCGGCGCGAACGGAGCGGGCAAAACTTCAACCCTGATGAGTCTGGCGCGTCTTCCCCGTCCTGAAGCTCCGGTTGTCACCAGCGGGGACATTCTTTACAATGGAGTGAGCATACTGAAAACCGAGCCTCACGCCCTGATTCAGAAAAAGATGATGGCTCTGGTGCCGGAGGGCAGGCATATTTTCGGCAATCTTACGGTGGATGAGAATCTTCAGATGGCGACCTACGCGCACCGCCGCGACATTAACAGGAACGCGCTGATAAGCGAATTGAGCGAACTGATCTACACGCTTTTCCCCCGGCTGTACGAGCGGCGCAAGCAGCGCGGCGAGCTTTTGAGCGGCGGCGAGCAGCAGATGCTTGCCGTGGGGCGCGCCCTTATGACCGGCAGCGATTTCATCTTGCTTGACGAGCCTTCAATGGGGCTTGCGCCCAAATTGATGTACGAAATGTTCAGGGCGCTGAGAAAACTCAACACCGACAAACATGTTACGATTTTGGTTGTTGAGCAGAACGCGAAAGTCGCTTTGGAATTCGCAAGCCGAGGGTACGTGCTTAAAACCGGCGAAATCATCATTCAGGGGACGTCCGAAGAACTGCTGGCTCACCATGAGGTGAGGAAGGCGTATTTGGGCGGGTGAGGTTTTTCTAAGGTTGTTTCTAAATATGACTTGACAAGCGCCGTAGAAAAGCGTATGCTTTTCTTACTGTTAAAACATTCAACTTATTGAGGCTATCCCAAACAATTGGATAAATTTTATTGATAATTTTGTAAAGGAATTTAGGCAAGCAAAATGAGCGAATTATGTAATTACCCCCCATGGGGATTACTATAACCAGATCCGGCGCAACGGAAACGCCGCCCGCGCCGGGCGCATCTGTCGCGCATCACGTTCTTCCATATTCTTCCTTATACCGGCAGGGCTATAATGGGAGATATTATATACGACCCCGCGAAATATAAAGAAGAAGAAAAAAGAGAGAATGAATTTTATAAAAATTCGCAAATTGAAAGCCCCTATAATTTCTCCATATATAACATAGCGAATAAAGCCGGAGATATAAAAGTTTTCCTTGAAGAACTGGATCCGTACAAAGAGGTGATCTCCAAAGCGGAACGTGTCTTGGAAATCGGAGGAGGACAGGGCTGGGCGTCATGTATTCTTAAAAAGATGTATAACGATAAACAAATAATATGTTCGGACTTGAGTGAATGGGCGCTTGAGTCCCTTAAATATTGGGAAGAAATGTTTAAAGTGAGAATAAATAAGAGCATGGTCTGTAAAAGCTATGAAATCCCGCTGGATAACGCTAGTGTGGATTTAGTATTTTGTTTTCAGGCCGCTCATCATTTTAGAGAATATTATGGAACATTATCAGAAATCCATAGAATTTTAAAACCTGACGGTTATCGCTTGCTTCTGCACGAACCGTCTTGTAGAAGATATATTCATAAACTTGCATACAAAAGAGTAACCCGTATACGTCCCGATCTGCCTGAAGATGTATTAATATATAAAGATATATTATGTATGGCGGAGGAGATAGGATTTCAAGAATATAAAATAATGTTTCGTCCTATACTAACTAACAGGAAACCAATACCTATGATATATTACTGCATACTTGGCAAAATAAAATTTTTATCACAATTATTGCCGTCAATGGGAGACTATTTATTTAGAAAATGAATTCCTCCGTCATTTGGCGGAGTGATATTACACCGTTGCGAATAAAAAAGCCCTCCTTGCGGAGGGCTTTCATCATTTCCGAACCATCACGGTTGCTTGCACTTCTCAATAATTTCTTTCACAACGCGGTCAATATCCGCATAGGGAATCTGACAGGTTCCCACCTGATGATGACCGCCGCCGCCGTATTTCAGAAGCATACTGCCAACGTCAACGGTGGCGGTCTTGTTGATGATGCTGTAGCCCACCGTCACCGCCGCGTTTACCTTCTCCTTTCCATCAACAGTCCACACGGAAATATTTTGTTCAGGGAAAAGCGTATACACAATAAACCGGTTGCCGGCGTAAACCGGTTCTACCCCGCACAGATTGATGACAATCACATTGGCATCCGCGTGGGCATGTTCTCTCATCATGGTTTTGTACTTTTCAACATGTTTAAAGTACAATTCAATCCGTTCCTTCACGTCTGGAAGCTCAAGTATCTGCTCGATCCTCATGGAGCCGCAGGCAAGCGCAAGTTTTTCCATCAGTTCATAGTTGCCGATGTTGAAATTCTTAAATCTGCCGAGTCCGGTACGCGGATCCATGATAAAACCCAGCAAAATCCACCCTTTTGGGTCGAGAATTTCATCAAGAGTAAGATCGCCTGAATCCACCTTGTCAACATATTCAATCATACGGGAAAATCGCCGTATGGCGGAATTTGCGTCTCCTCCATAAAATTCGTAGACGACCCGCGCGCAACTCGGCGCTTTGCGGGACACACCCTCAAAATACACCTTGTGTCCAAGCCGTTCAGTCTCGCTTGAATGATGATCAAACCACAAGGCGCATCCCTTAATATAGGGAATGTTCGCCAGAATATCATTGTCCGTGGCTTGGACAAGACCGTCTTGTATATCTTTGGGATGTACAAATTTCCATTCATCAACATATCCCAAACATTCTAAAATGGCGCCGCACGCCAAACCGTCAAAATCGGAACGGGTTAAAAGTCTCATAGCGCAATCCTTTTCTATTTACAGTTGTACCAGTATATAGCAAGCAAGACCGGTAAATCAAGTGGCCAAAAACCAACCGCCCGCTTCAACGCCGGACGTTTCAGGCAGCCGGCTTATCTTGAACAAATTCGGGCGGACGGTAATGTCGCTTTTTTCGGAAGGCGGTTCGTAAAAGGAAATTCTTGCATCGGGGTGGATGGCAAGCAGAACATCGGCGACCGCATTCACCGCAATGCGGTTTTGCTCGTCAGGCGTAAACGCCCGGCATGTAGGGCAAGAACACCATGCGTTGCTCCTCTCATTTTTAAGACCGCCGGAAAGGCCATTTTCTCCAATTCTGTCTGACCAAAAATGATAGACCTCAATGTTTTGGCATCTCAAGAAAAGCTTTTTCGCCTCTTTTTGCAAAGTTTTGATGGTTTCAGGCGCGGTGGGACAAAAATTAACAGACTTGTCCCGCCTGCCGTCCGTCATACGAAACATCTCTTTATGAAAGAAAAGAGAATGGCGCGCCAAGCTTGACAGTTCCCAGCCTCCCGCCTCAATAGCCAAATCGTATTTTTTCGCGGCTTTGTATATCTGTCCAAAAAAATGTCCCGCCGGGTTTATTGCCAAAGGAAGCGCCACAGCGTCTATCCGGTTCCGCGCCGCCCATACGATCCACTCTTCCCATTTTTTAACGGATTGCATGGTAAAAAGAAGTCGTCTCTTGGAGCGTACATCAGCAGCCGAATTGCCATAACCGTGATCCTCATCCAAAGCGTAAGCATGACCCGTGTACCTGTCTTTACGCGGGATCTCTTCAACAGCGGGCGTTTTCCACTGGAAGCCGAGGTTTGCAAGGAAATCAAACACTCCGTTGTAAAGCCCTCGAACCGAATCTCCTTCTATATTCAGCCGCTCCCTCTCCAACCTCCATGAAAACCCGTTGCCCTTTTCCGCCCCATAGCGCAGGACGACAAGCGGCGCATATACCGAAGGAAGCGCGTACGCCGCCTGCGCTTCCAACACAAGCGGCGGCCTCTGTTTGACGCCGGATTCTATGCGCAAAACCTCAATGCAACGGACTAATTCATCCGCCGGTTGTCGGATAGAGGGGTCTTCAATGATCAACACCCACGGCTTTGCGACATCAAATTCCACAATGAAACTCCCTTTGCTACATCGTGTCGAACGCTGAAAGCCGCGCGCAGGCTTCTTCCACATCAGCGCGGTGTCCAAACGCTGAGAAGCGGATGAAGGATTGTCCCGCAGGTCCGAATCCCGATCCGGGCGTGGTAATGATGCGGCGCTTTTCCAGAATATCCGCAAACACATCCCAACTGTCCCGATTTGGGAAGTGCGCCCAGATGTAGGGGGAATTGTCTCCGCCTACGCTCGAAATAGTGAGTTTTTGCAGGGTTTCCCGAATAAGACGCGCATTTTCAAGGTAAAAGTCCGTCAGTTCCCTGATTTCTTTAAGCCCGTCCTCTTCAAGCGCCGCAAGCGCCCCTGCCTGCGCTATATTCGACGCGCCGTTGAAAATGGTGCCGGTCACCCGAGCCCAATCCGCGTTGACGCTTTCCCCTCCCGCATACTTCAGGGCTTTTGGCACGACAGTCCAGCCAAGCCGGACTCCGGTAAACCCCGCGGGTTTTGAAAACGAATTCACCTCAATGGCGCAGGTTTCCGCCTCTTTTATTTCAAAAATGGTCTTGGGCAGATTCGGATCGCGGATAAATTCGGCGTACGCCGCATCAAAAATGATGATGCAGCCTTTTTCCCGCGCAACGGCGACCAACTCTGAAAGCTGACGCTTTGAGGCGACCGCACCCGTAGGGTTATTCGGCGAGCAAAAGTAGACCAGCGCGTTTTCCGGTATACGTGACACGTCCGGAAAATAGTCATTTTCCGCAGTACACGGCAAATAGGCGATTCCCTCATACCCGCCGCCCTGCCACGCGCCTGCCGCGCCCGCCAGCACCGATCCGTCAACGTACACCGGATAGGACGGATCCTGCGCCGCAACCGTGACGCCTGCGCCAAACAGAAGTTGGAGCCTCCCAATATCGCATTTCGCGCCGTCAGAAATAAACACCTCGTCCGGCGCGAAAGCGTTCTTGTAAAAAACTTCAGAAATTTTTATGCGCAAGGAAAGCAAACCTTCATCTTGATAGCCCGAATAGGTCTCCGCCTTGCCGAGGGCTTTCGCTCCATTGACAAGCCCGGCGTTAATATTGGGGAGAATCGGCTCAGTGGTGTTGCCCACCCCCAAGCTGATGATCCGCGCTCCATTCGGGTGGGCCGCCTCAAATTCGCGGCGGCGGCGCGCGATTTCCGGAAAAAGGTATCCCGCCTTAATATTTGCAATAGAGGGATTTCGATTAATCATGGGATGTCGCTCCTGTTCCGCAGAATAATAGCATAAACAGGGAGGGTTTGCAACCCATTTTGAGAAAAGGGTGAAAACTGTACCGCGAATAGCGGCGTTTCCGGTTGCTGCGGGTCTGCGATTAACCGCAAGTTCGGCGCTGTTTATTTGCAGCGGGGTATGAGCCCCCGTTGCAAATAAAGAGGCGGCTCCAAAACGTCTTGTTCTGAAACCGCCCGCGCTGTTTTTTAAATTTTTAATAACGCCGGTTTTTACTCACTAAGCCGTCCCAAATGTCCAGTTTTTGGAACAGGCTCGGGCATTAGTAATCAAATTGGGCGTAAAAGATATAATTGTCGTTGCTATCATAGTAAGAACTCGTGGTATAAATGCCATCAGCCCACACGTTCCAACTAGAGAGGCTTTTCCGCGTACCGTCAGCAAACTCCAGATAGGCTTGAGCATAGACATACGAACCGGTTCCCGCATCCGGCACGTCAATAGATTTAGGCGCCACCGTCGCGGCTTCGAGTTCGGCTTTGCTGAACTCAATCGTATTGCTGTACTTGCCATACTGATAGCTAGAGTAGTCGCCCTTCACCCAGTAAATGACGAGTTTGCTGCCGTCAGGAAGGATATTCTTGTAGTCCAGGGAGGGGGTAACCGCGTATTTCGTTACACCGGCGGCGGCGACGTCCTTAGCGGCGACGCTTATTTCTACGATGTTAGAGACATACTGTTTGGGATCAACGGAAAGCAAAACGCCGTCTTTCGGTCTGTACTGGGTTGTACCGCCCTTCACCGCTTTAATACGGTATACATAGAAGCCGGCCTCCGCAGGCAATGTCCGGTCATAAAAATTCCCCACGTTGCCGAGATGGTCAGGCGTCAAATCATCGGCTGTCGCCGCTGTATAATCGGCATTCACCAGCTTCGACAAGGTGACAGTCGCGTAATCGCCGGTCGCGTAGCCCAGTTTATTCGCCGGGGCGCGTTCAACGCTGTACGTGACGCCCGGTTTGAGACCGGACAAGGAAATAGCCGCGCTGTAATTTACAACGGTGGTTACGGTAGCTCCGGTTCCAGTTACAACGTAGTCTACCCATCCGTCTATAGAAAAATCGGTCCCAAACAGCGATTCGAAAACTTTTTCCGCGCTTTCTATTGTCTTGCTGGAGGTGTAGAACGTCTCAGGCTCCGCATTCTGTGTCAGCGCCCGCCCCGTATAGGTTCCGCTGATTTGTTTGTCAGGCGTCCAATTATACACACCGGTTGTTTCCAGATAGTTAATCCACGCCCCGCCAACGTACTGGCCGTCTCTATAAATCGACACCCAGTACCCACGCGCTAGATCCGCGTGCGCGCCCGGGGTGACGGTCGCCTTTATCTCGTTTGAGTCAGGAAGCAGTTCAATCGCCACCGCCGCGGGCGGATCGAGTTCGGCCCCTTTCGCAAGGAACGCCGCTCCAGTGGTAACCGTAACTTCCTTTGTGGCGCTCTCTTTATGAGCGCTGGACGGGTTAGCTCTCACCGTGTACGTGTACTTGGTGTTCGCTTTCACGCTGTTTGAAGAAGCGTTTTGCTGGTCATTGACATACTTCTTGCCGGTCACCGGATCGATAGATGGATTTGATGTCACAACACTATCCAACCCGCCATCTTGCCTGCGGTAGACAACATAGCTTGCCGCGTCAATGTCCGTGTCCCATTCCAGTTTCACCCCGTCCTGTATGGCGGTCGCCGTTACATTGGGAGCCTTTATTGCCGGGAAATTCACGGTGGCGTTCAGATCGGCGCCATCTTCGCAACCGGCGAGAACAAGAGTCGCCGCCAGCAACGCGCCAAAAACAAGTTTATAAAACATTTTCATCTTGAAACCTCCTATAGATTCCAGATATACTAAAAAGCCCGGACTCAGACTGTACCCGCACGACGTGCGGAGGCTGGACACCTGAGTTTGATGTCCGGGGCTTAAAGCCGGGAGGAGAACGCCGTGTTGCGCGGCGCGTACTGAAAGATGAGATAGGCGTACGCGCCACGCGCGCGCTATGATTAAGCGGCGAGCGCTTAAAGAAGGTTCGCGCCGGAGACGCGCCGCCGCGTTTTGGCTGGTTTGAGAACAATCGCTATCTTGAGAAAGAACGCGCCTTTTAACCGCTACAGACCGCGTGGGGGGGGGGGGGGGATCGTCAAAGACGGCGGCAACGCGGCGTACACGAAACGACGCGCAAAACGGGGGAAATGCGCGAGAAGCCGCTGGCGTGTACCGAGGCGTATGCCGTCCGCAACGCTAATCATTTTGAAAAACGCCATGATCACTTTCATTGAAAATTAATATACCACATAGCGGCGCGATTTTCAATATGCGCTGCACTTTTTTGCATACCGGAAGACGTTTTTTCCTTCTGCGAATAAAGACGCGCTTCCAAAACGTCGCATTAAACGCCGTAAAGCGTCCGCCAAAACCCGAAGGCGAACTGGAGCCGGTTACACCGCCGCTTTTTCCTTCTCCATTTCGCATTGAACACAGCGCAGAAAAATCTCCATGCACACCCGCGCGTCGTCTTCAGCGCGGTGGGCGTCTTTGGCGCGTATGGCAAGAGAAGCGGCTAAATCCCGCAAATTATACTTATACATATTTGGGAAAGCTTCTTTCGCAAATACAATCGTATCGACAATACGGTTGGGAAGAACGGGAAACGGCGGCGTCCACAAAGCGACCGCCGCTTGATCTCTTTTGTCCGAAAACAGTCCCGCGCTCTCATCTCCCGCTTTTACGGCGGTTTTATACCGGGTTTTAAGCCCTTCGTTGATAAAGCCGCAGTCGAACGGAGCGTTATGGGCGACAACAACCGCGTCGTTGATAAAACGAAGAAAATCGGGAAACACCGCGTCCAGAAACGGCTTGTCTTTCAGCATATCATCGGTGATATTGTTTACCGCGCTTGCGCCCGAAGGCATAGGGGCGCCCGGATTTATCAATACGGAAAACCGGCTGATGACGCCGCTTTTGTCGAATTTAACGGCTCCAATCTCCACGATGCGGTCTCTTTTCGCGTCCAAACCGGTTGTTTCAAGGTCAAACGCGGCGAATCGTCCGCCTTTGTTGAAGAATGGAGCTATTTCCGCAAAAACCGGCATTTAATCTCCGATAGCCGCGCGTATGTCCTTCTTGATGGCGTCCAGTTTTGCGGCGACCTCGGCTTTCGCGGCGTCCAAACCGCCGGAACCGACTTCGGCGCAACAACTTGCGTAAAACTTAATCTTGGGTTCGGTGCCGCTTGGCCGCGCGCTCACCACAGTACCGTCTTTCAAAAGAAATTGAATCACATCGCTTTTGGGAAGGGCTATTGGCTCGGTCTTGCCGGGATTATGCGGATAGATGATGACGGAATTGCCGACATCACACACCTTCTCAATCTCAATGCCGCCCAGGGACTTGGGCGGATCTTTCCGGTACCGCTCCATGATGCCGTTCATGACGCCGGGACCTTCAATGCCCTGGAAGTATTTGGAAACGCCGATTTCCTGCCAATAGCCGCAGAGTCCGTACAACTCGTTCAGTCTGTCGAGGAGGCTTTTGCCTTTGCCGCGCCAGTACAGCGTCATTTCGGCGGTCATCGCCGCTGCGGAAACCCCGTCCTTGTCGCGGACTTCGTTTTCGATCAGATACCCATAACTTTCTTCGACGCCGAATACGATTGTATAGGGAATCTCGCGCAGTTCCGCCTTCCGCATCACATCGGCTATCCACTTGAATCCGGTGAGACATTCGATGCAGGCCGCCCCGTAATGCGCGGCGATCCGCTTGTGCATGCCGGTTGTTACAATGGTGTTGACCATTGCGGCGTTTTTGGGCAGTTCGCCCCGCTCCTTGAGCGAAAGGAAGATGTAATCCGCCAGAAGAGCGCCTATTTGGTTGCCGGTGACGAGGATAAACCCGCCCTTGCCGTCATTCACCGCAATGCCGAACCGGTCCGCATCCGGATCGGTCGCCATAACAATGTCGGCCGCTTCCTTTGCCGCCAGTTCAACCGCCATTTTCAAGGCGGGCGCTTCTTCGGGATTCGGGAACGCCACAGTCGGGAAATCGCCGTCGCCTTCGCGCTGTTCCGGCACGGTGATAACGTTCAGCCCAAGTCTTCCGAGTACGGTCTCAACGTGCATGGCGCCTGTTCCATGCAACGGCGTATACACAATTTTCACCTCGCCGGCTTTTTCCTTAATCAGCGCCGGACGGAACAGCTTGCTCCGTACCATAGCTTGGTACTTTTCGTCAATATCCTTGTCGATGATCGTGAGAAGCCCCGTGGAAATCGCGGTTTCCCTGTCGATCTCCTTGATGGATATTACGGCGTTGACTTCGTTTATGATGCCCGCATCGTGCGGCGGAACAACTTGAGAGCCGTCGTTCCAGTACGCTTTGTAGCCGTTGTACTGTTTGGGGTTATGACTCGCCGTAACCACGACGCCGGTTTCGCAACCAAGCTGCCGTATGGCATAAGAAAGCTCCGGCGTGGGGCGCAGGCTGGAAAACAAATAGGTCTTAATGCCGTTGGCGGCAAAAACCAACGCCGCGCTTTCGGCGAATTCCGGCGAATAGCGCCTGCTGTCAAAAGCGATGGCTGCGGACAGATCGCCCTTCGCTGCTTTTTCGGGAAAAGCCTTAATCACATACGCCGCAAGCCCCTGAGTGGCTGATCGCACCACAAAGGTGTTCATACGGTTAAAACCGCCGCCTATTACCCCCCGCAGACCGCCGGTGCCGAATTCCAGCGTACGGTAAAACCTATCCTCAAGTTCTTTCCAATTTTCAGCTTTGAGCAGTTGTTCAACTTCAGTCTTGAACCGCTCGTCCTTCTCTTTCACAAGATAATCATTCGCAGCCGCTATGACGGCGTTTTTTTCCACGCTATTCCTCCAAATTCGTATTATATCACTGTTAAAGCGTTCACTTTTTTCGCTTTGAATTCACAAGGCGCTCAAAATCACTGATATTCTTAACAATAATGTGATCCGGCGTAAATTCGATTCTGTGTTGAGACGCGAAACGGCTGAGTACGTCCCGCACCAGACGCTCATCCATGCCTGCCCATTGCGCGACGCCCTTCGCCGTGGTCTTGAACGCGCGGCGCATTGTGGTGCGGTCGATATCCGGCTGAGTTTCGTCAAGCATAAGGAACACGTCGGCCACCTTCGCCTGATCGTCATCAATAATCAATGTCATAAATCTGCGCTTCTGATCGTAAATGCGCTTGGCGAACATTTTAAGCAGTTTGAAGGCAAGCTGGGGGTACCCTGTCATAATCGCATCGAAATTCTGCTTGTTAAATTCCAGAAGTTTCACAGGGTCAAGCGCCACCGCCGTTGCGGAGCGCGGCGAATTTTCAAGGATCGCCATTTCACCGAATATTTCCGAAGGCTGCAAAATATCAAGGGTCTTTTCAATATCTCCAATGACTTTTGTAAGCAAAACCCTGCCCGATATGATAAAATAAAATGTCTCTCCTATCTCAAATTCGGAGAAGATCATTTCTCCCGCTTCGAAATCCTTCGAGAAACGGGTGAAAACGGAGAAATCAAAATCACTCATCCGCCACTCCCCGTAATCTTTTAAAAGCGCGAAGCGCCTTGATATAGACGGCATTATCTTTTTTTTGGATGCCGATGAGCGACGATTTCTTATAAAAGTCCATCGCCAGCATATCCTCGCCCGCTTCCTCGTGAGACTGCCCCATGAAGAAAAGCGCTTCTCCAATGAAAGCGTGATTTGGATGCTTGTTGAGCATTTGGGTGTAGTATTTAATGCATTCGTTGTATTTGCCCATAAGAAAGAAGCAACGCCCAATTTCAAAAGAACTTTTTGGGGCAAATTCGGAATCGCCTTCGTCGACAAGCTTTTTTAATATTTGACATGCGGGCATATAGCTTTTCTGCGATATAAGACTCATCGCCTTGTTATACCGGCTGGCGGCGTCCGAGGCATCTCCGCTAGAGGAGGCTTCAATCTGCTGTTCATCAACAGCATCATCGGCGGTTGTATCCTTATGAGCGGCGGATTCATCGTCATCCCGCTTCGGCGCCCTCAATCCATCGCCATAGCGGGCGATAAAACTGACAACGGCGTTCAAATCCGTCCGAACCGCATCTACGTACGCCCCATCTGGATAATAAGTTAAGTATTTGGTGTATATATGCAGGGTATAGGCGTACTTTTTATTCTTAAAATAAAATTTACCCAACTGATACAGACCGTCTTCCGGCTTTTGGTTTTGAGATTCGGCGCTGTTCATAAGAGAGGCGACCTGTTTATGGGTTCTGCGCATCTGGTTTGAAAAAACTTTGAGCATTTTTATAATGAGATGGGCGTTTTTTGTGGCAAGCTCTTCAAATTCAGAAACGCTAAAAGCCAGCACTGTGGAATCTCGCGCCACTATCGCGTCTTCTTCCCGAGGATAATGACCGAGCGCGGATTTAACGCCAAAAAACTCCCCCCTGGACAGAAACTCGCTGATGTCTTTACCCGACTCAATATCTACATGCATGAGCTTGACGTTTCCTTCCTGCAAAAGAAAAATCTTTTCCGTAGCGTCTCCCTCAAAATAAATAACAGAATTCGCTCTATACTGCAACTGTCTCGGCATTTACACCTCCGGTTCAAAAGGCAAATAATCTAGGACTTTTTTAAATCCTATTTTCTCACGGCACATAAGATAATGCCCCGCCGGATCTCCAATTACAAACATGGGGCGGTTGTTCACCCGTATTTGAGCGTATCCATCGGGCAATTCCCCGCCCAAGAGATCGACAAACCGCATCTCGCCATAAACCGGCTTGCCCGCGAGGATCAACAGTTCTATATCACGCATCTCCGCTTCAGCAAAATTCTCAAACGGGTCGCCATTGTTTGCCTTCAACACCAGTATATCGCCCGATTTTCCCTGGTCCAAAGTACCAGTCTCTTTATCCATCCAAAACGCTTTTGCGGCGTTAGCCGTCGTCATTTCAAACAGGCTTTTCGCCGGAAGGTCTTCCCCGTACATTTCACGGTACAGTTTCCGGGCGTAGCGCATTTCCGCAAGGATGTTGATTGAGCCGGTCGCCGAGGAGTCGGTGCCGATGGTGACATTCACGCCGGCTTGCAAAAATTTTCTGATTTTGCAGGTGACATTAAACATAAACATATTGGAAGCCGCGCACCATGAAACGCTTGCCCCCGCCTTTGCGACGGTTCGTATATCTTCATCGCTGAATCCAATACAATGGATCAACAGACAATGCTTGTCCAAAACTTTCAGCTTTTTCAAATTCTTCACGCCATTCATGGCTTCTTCATCAAACCCTTCCGATAAATGAGTGATGAAGGGGCATTTATTTTTTACCGCCAGTTTATGTTCTTGTTCAACGCCATCCCCCCATTTTAAATCGTAGGAAGACGCCTCATGCGCGAGAGCGTAATTGGTGATCACGCGAATGGGCAGTTTGGGAAGAATGGCTCCATTCAACGACCTAGGAAAGTGATCGTTCACGGTGAGAGCGCCGGAAAATAGATTTTTGTATGCGCTCAACAGGTAGAGGTCTTCCCGTGAGAGATGAGAACGCTCAATAAAAGTATCCGACGCTTTTAAATCATTGTCCCACGGAAGCCAGTTCAAATAATAGTTGCCCGGCCTGGGACCCACGCGGGGAAGGTAATTTCCCTGCATATGATCATGTGTATTGATGAGCGATGGATACACTATAGATGCGCCCTCTAAATCTGCTGAAACGCCCGTACCAGCCGCACTCTTCGCGTTTGAGATGATTTTGCCTTCTTGTATGGAGATTGAACCGGTCTCAACTGTTTTAGCAGAAGAAACGATGATTCCATTTAATAATGTATATTCGAACATTCCACACCCTCATTAGTATTGTAAGACTATATGAAAAAACAGTCAAGAAGAAATACTGGTTTTACCGTCGTTTTGCGGTAATAAAGCATGGCTGGGACATTTCTTCTGCGGGAGGCTTGAATTCGCCGGTGTCTTGACACTTTTTGCGTTTTGATCTAGTTTACAGTATGCATAGCATTTCTCTTCATATAAATAACGCCATTCCAGAAGAGTATCAAGAAATTGCGGCGGCCTTATTTCTGGAAAATTCATCTCTTGAAACGGTCGACCGGTTCGCTCATGTTTTAGGAATAGGAAACGATTATAAACGCTTTCTTGCGATAACAGATCCTGCGGAAATTCACAAACGGCTGACGCATTTTCAGAGCAATTTGAACATCCTGATTCAGAAGACATGGGTGGAAAAAGCGGACGAACTCCGCAAGGAAAAATTGCAGGATCGGGTGCCGGATTTTATTGAGCAAATTGAAAAGGGCGATTACCAAAAGGCGCTGAAAGATTTCAACGGCATTCTTGACGAATTGGCGTACCTTTTCTTCGGCACACAGAGTCATAAAGAGGATTTCACCGAGTACACGTTCCGTATTGACACCCAGATGGGGCTTTTTTGGTGGTACGGCAGCCAACTTGCGTCTTTCAAGCAAACTGATTCAGGGCATCTCAGGGCGCTTTTGGCGCTCGGCATTTGTTATTTGACGAATTTTTAATTTTTTACGAAATACTATTGACATAAATATGATAGAATGGTATAATTCATAGTATTATCGTATGTTTTATAACATATTATGTTTATATTTTGAGGAGACCATCATGGCAACCAAAACCAACATTAAGCAATGGGGCTTTGAAACCAAACAACTGCATATCGGGCAGGAAAACGCGGATCCCGCGACCGATGCCCGCGCCGTTCCCATTTATCAGACCACATCCTATGTATTCCACAACGCGGCTCACGCGGCGGCTCGATTCAACTTAACTGACGCGGGCAATATCTACGCCAGACTTACCAACCCGACCCAGGGCGTACTTGAGGCTCGCGTCGCCGCGCTGGAAGGCGGCTCAGCGGCTTTGGCTGTGGCGTCCGGCGCCGCGGCTATCACCTACACGTTCCTGACCCTCGCCCAGTCCGGCGATCACATCGTGTCCGCGAAAACCATTTATGGAGGCACATACAATCTTCTGGAGCATACCCTGCCTAAATACGGCGTCTCCACCACCTTTGTAGAGCCTGACTTGGCGGAATTTGAAAAGGCGATCAAACCAAACACCAAAGCGATCTTCATCGAAACCTTGGGCAATCCCCATTCAAACATCATTGACGTTGAGGCGCTTGCGAACATCGCCCACGCGAACAAAATCCCGCTTGTGGTGGACGACACCTTCACCACGCCGTACCTGCTCCGCCCGTTTGAACTCGGCGCGGACATCGTGGTAATCTCGGCGACCAAGTTCCTCGGCGGACACGGCGTCGCGCTGGGCGGAGTCATCGTAGAAAGCGGCAAATTCGATTGGATAGCGAGCGGCAAATTTCCGCAACTCGTAGACCCGAATCCAAGCTACCACGGCGTTTCCTTCGCCAAGGTTGTAGGCCCCGCAGCGTTTGTCACCAGCATCCGCGCCCTGCTGTTGAGGGACACCGGCGCCGCCATTGCGCCGCTCAACGCCTTTCTCATTTTACAGGGCATTGAAACGCTGTCTTTGCGCGTGGAACGCCATATCCAGAACGCGCTCAAGGTGATCGAATACCTCAAGACTCAACCCAAGGTTGAAAAAATCCATCATCCTTCCCTCCCCGATGATTCGAGCCACGCCCTCTACAAAAAATATTTTCCAAATGGCGCGGGTTCGATTTTCACCTTTGAGATCAAAGGCGGACAAAAAGAAGCCCACGAGTTCATCGACCGCCTCCAAATTTTCTCGTTGCTCGCCAATGTCGCTGATGTGAAATCCCTGGTCATCCATCCGGCGACCACCACTCACTCCGAACTGAACGAAGTTGAATTGGCCGAACAGGGCATTAAACAGAATACTATCCGTCTTTCCATCGGCATTGAGAACATCAAGGATATTATCGCCGATCTTGACCAAGCGTTCGGAAAGTGAGAAAACAAGCCGGAAAAAACTGACAGCGACATATTTTAAACCCATAGTTATTTGCCGTTTCTATATAAAATCTTGATAATAGTATTGTCATCTTTTATATAGAGGCGGCTTAATATGGCAGGAGCTGAAATACGCCGGTTATTTGGCAAGAACTTAAAACGTATACGTTTACAACAAGGTTTGTCTCAGTTTCAATTATCCATAGAAACGGGATTGACGCATAATTTTATCAATGACATCGAAAAAGGCGACAAATGGCTTTCATCAGAGAGTTTGGGGAAACTTATTTCTGCTCTTAACGTCGCGCCGCACTGTTTTTTTTTACCTGAGGGCGGAGGCAAGCCAGCGGCGAACGCCGATCCATACCTCATTGATTTTTCTGATTCTCTTCAGAAGATGGCGCATGAGTTGCAACAACGGTACGGAAATGAATCGGCGAGACTGGCGGCGCCGGCTGTCGCGGACAAAACCGCTAAATGACAAGCGGCGGCGCCAGCGGCGGTTATATCGTTCTCCGCACCGCCTCGACAATGGCGGCGTGTTCCTGAACGTGTATCCGTTCAGCAAGCGTTTCCGGCGTGTCGTTGGAAAACACAGGGACTGTGCGTTGCAGGATGATTTGCCCCGTATCAGCGTCCGCATCAACAAAATGCACAGTGCAACCGGATTCTCGCTCCCCTGCGTCAAGCGCGGCGCGGTGTACTTTCTCGCCGTACATACCTTGCCCTCCGAATTTGGGAAGAAGGCTGGGGTGTATGTTGATCATTCTGGAAGCGTATACAGCGATAATATCTCCACTCAAAATCGACAAAAATCCCGCGCACACGATGAAATCGATCTGTAATTCAAGGGCTTTCGCCAAAATGCGGTTGGATAGCTCCAGCCGCCGCTCCTGCTTGGGAAGGCTTTTGTCGGGAAGCAACGTGAATGTGGGAATTCCGGCGTTTTTTGCCCGTTCAAGGGCGAAAACATCAGGTTTATCCGAAATAACAGCGGCAATCGAACCGTTTCCAAGCCCGCTTTGCCTTTCCGCATCTATAAGCGCCTGCAAATTCGTACCGTTTCCAGAAACAAGAATCAAAATATGTTTCGTTTTTTTCATTTTTCAAGTTTTCAAACAAACCGCGCTTGTCTTGAGCCTTTTTCCACCCTGCCGATTTCCCATGCAGGGAAACCGCTTTCTTCAAGAAAGGCTTTTGCCTGCGCCGCGTCTTCTTGCGCTATGGCCAGCGCAAATCCAATGCCCATGTTAAATGTCTCAAACATGACCCTGCGGACTTCCATGTCCGCATTGAGAATTTCCATGCCGGCGGCTTCGGCTTCGCCGCCTTTCAGGGAGCCATCCGCGCCGCCGCGGCTCACGCCGTATGCAATGCGGTTGAAGAGCGGGGGAATAGTCCAGCTTCCGGTTGAAATAACCGCGTCATAGTCCGCTTTGAACATGCGCGGGATGTTTTCATAAAAACCGCCGCCCGTGATATGCGCCATGCCCCGAACGCCAATGCGTTCCATTAAACGCAAGACAGGTTTTACGTATATGCGGGTCGGCTCAAGGAGGGCGCAACCTATGTTCATGCCGCCAAAGTCCTCGTCCAGATCGGGCAACGCCTTGCGAATGAGGCTGAAGCCGTTTGAGTGCGCGCCGGATGAGGCTATGCCGACGAGCGCGTCGCCTTCCTTGATGGCGCCGCCGTCAACGATGTTTTTGCGGTCGACCACGCCCACGCCAAAACCCGCAATGTCGTACTTGCCCTCATCGTAAAATCCGGGCATTTCAGCGGTTTCCCCCCCTAACAGGGCGCAGCCCGCCTCGCGGCACCCCGTTGCGACGCCTTTCACCAGTTGGGCCGCGACATCAGCGTCGAGCTTTCCACATGCAAGATAATCCAAAAAGAAAAGCGGTTTGGCGCCGTGGCACAAGATGTCGTTTACGCACATCGCCACGCAGTCTACGCCGACCGTCCCGTATTTCTTCATTCTAAAGGCTATGTCCAGTTTGGTTCCGACTCCATCGGCGCCTGACACCAGTACGGGGTCTTCCATTCCCTTTCCCGCATTGACAAACTCTTTGAGGGAAAACATGCCCGCAAAACTGCCAATGCCGTTCAATACGGCCGCGTTGGTTGCCGCTTTAGCCAACTCCCGGTATTTGCCGACCGCACGGTAACCTTCCTCTATGTTTACGCCCGCTTCTCTATAATTCATGGCAGAAGTATAGCAACAATGGGGAAATATTGCAATGGCATAAATCGTTTTGGAATTCTTTGATGGCATGTGGTATATTCTTATAATGGAGTCGTTCGGAACCTTCAATTTTCGAACGGCAATTTTAGGAACTGTGCAAAAATGAAATCATATGACCAAATGGTCATGTGATTTCTGCGCGGGTCCTTAGGCAAAACCGCGATTTCGCGCGCGTATAGCCGCGAAATTGAGAGGCTGTTCGGCAACGCCGCCGGGCAAGGCCGCTGGACCTATGAAAAGGGATGGATATGGTTAAAAAAATATTTTTGCTACCGCTTCTCTGCTGTTTTGTAAGCGAGATGTTCGCGGATGATTGGAACGCGGCGCTGTTGGATACGGCGCGGGATGCCGACTATATGTCCGCAGTTGAAAAAGACGTTGTTTTTGAACTGAACAAGGCGAGAAGCGATCCGCAACGATACGCCGAGGAGTATATCAGACCGAGGATCGCCTATTTTTCCGGAAAAATATATGCGGAGCCGGGGAAGCCCAGAATCTCTACAAACGAAGGGATAAACGCCGTATATGCGTGTATCGGCGCGATGGCGAGACAACAGTCCGCGCCGCCCCTCACGCCGGAGCGGGGCATGTGCTTTGGCGCTCAAGATCATGTGAGGGATCTGTCTGGCTCTGTCGCGGGGCATATGGGCAACGATAAGAGCGATCCGGCCAAGCGCATGAGCCGTTATGGACAGTGGACGAGTACATGGGGCGAGAACATCGCCTATGGCGGCGCGACCGGGCGTGATATTGTCATTGAATTGTTGATTGACGACGGCTCGTCAAACCGGGTGCATTATAACAACAACATGAACAAGGCGTTTAGCAAGATCGGCGTTGCTGTCGCTCCGCACAAGGGGTACGGAAGCGTGTGCGTCATTGATTTTGCGGGCGGTTATACGACCAATGCGACATACGCCGCGCCGCCTGTACCCGTTGCGCCGGGTGAGATGTGGACAGTCGTCCTCGCCAACAAAAGCGGCGGCGCGTGGTCTAAATTGTACATAGCCGGCAAAAGGACCTCAACATGGGGAAATGATGTGCTGGCGGGCGTAAAAATAAGACATGACGACAGAATCGCTCTGCCAATTCCAAAAGACGTCGCGGTGTACGACATAAAAATTGTCGCGGATACGGGACAAATCTACCATTTGTTCAACCTCGACCGCAACAGACACGTGCCAACGCCGTCGTCTTCCGGAGTACAGCATCTCTTTTATGTGGAAAAATTTGTTTTAACCACAACGGACACGTCTGGGAGGAAGTGAGGAGAAGCGCATTTGCCACTGTCACAGCGGGATGATTCAGGCGCGAAGAGGAATGTCTGCGACCTATGCTGGCTGTTCGCGCCGAAGACAAAACAGCGCCGCATATTTTTTTGCAATTATACCCTCACGTATACCCGAACGGCTCGGCTGGACATACATTACTAATCCCGTAAACCACTATTCATCTCATCGTATGTTTATTCATTGGCCGCTTTTTCACGCGACGGCCCGCGAACCCCCTTACATAATAGCCGGAGGTTCCACCGATGAAAATGACCCTGGTTAAGAAAAGCGGAGGCCTCGGACGCCTCTCCGCACGGGGCGTTTCCGCAGAGGAAACGCTTTGGTTCTGTCAGAC
>JAITIK010000031.1 GCA_031279555.1 Treponema sp.
TCTCTTTCAGGGCTTCCCTGAACAGCTTCTCCCGATTGCCGTTGTAATACGCTTGACCGTTTTCCATTTGACCCCAACCACTTTAGCCGTCGCCGCGCTTATGTCCTCGCGGAAACACGGAAAATTTTGTTGATCTTTTGATCGCTCTATCTCTTATATATTATAGACTTTCATCATCCTTCCATCAGAGATGATGGTCTAGCGCCATTAATAAAAAAATACAAATCAGTGTCTGAAGGATAAGTAAGGCGTTTAACAAAAGATGAGGTGGAAAAATATAGTACTGAACGTGGGGAGATGGGAAAATGAGCATAGACCGATTTTTTTTTGAAGTGCGAAACCAAGAGGGCATGGAAACGGCATCGTAAACACGGTAGAATAAAGCTGCAAAACACAATCTATCGGAGGTTAACGATGCCGTATACCCGGTATACCTTAGACAAAAGGAATGCGCCACAGGCAAAGGAGGGCATAGGACTGCCCATATGCTATAGAGCGGCAATAATCGGGAAACATCAAAGCGGCATATATCGGGAATTGAACCGAAACAGAACCGGCTGTGTTTATACCGGCAGCGCGGCTCAGGCGGCACGTGTACAAAGGCGCCTGGATAACAAGCCGAGACCCAAGCTTGACGACTACGCGCTGACGCAGGAAATTATGCGTTTGTTCAGACGAGACATGCCTCCTGATCAGATTTCGGGTTGGCTGGGAGTATTATACCCTGAACAGCCGGAAAGACAGGCTTCGACATCGACCGTCTACACCTGTCTATACCGGGAAACGGCGAAAGACCCTGCGCTGGACGTCTATTTCGTCCATCCCTATCACTCATGGGAACGGGTTCCAACGAACACGCCAACGGGCTGATACGACAACACTTGCTTAAGAAAATACCTTTGATACCCTTACACAAAAACAGCTTGACAGAATCGTTGATAAATCAACAATCGACTACGCAAGGTTTTAGGTTGCCTGACTCCTTACGAACTTTTTTCGCCATAAAATTCGCACTTCAAAAAAAAATTCCGCGATACAAAAAAATTATAAGTAGAGAACCTCATCAAAGCAAAAATTCGGGCGGTTCGTGACAAAGCGGGATACTATTCTGGTCATAATCGCGCGAACCACGACGCGCCTCTGTTCGTGCAGTTTGTATTTCACTGAGGCAACGCTATAGTATACACCGTGATATTTTTTTCAGCAAGCGCGGTTTCCGTCATTTCCCACGTGATAGCGCCGACAGGACGCGGATGGGGCGGCGCGTCTCCTATAAGGAGGATGACGCGGGATTGGGCTTCCCACGGAAATTTGGTCGCGCTGTCGTAGAGCGCCTCGTACACCGCCTCTGGAGTGTCTTTCCCGCCGCCCACCGTTATCCTGTTAATCTCTCTTTGAATCGCCGCAATAGTAGTGGTAAAGGGAATCACTTTGGTGACGTACACTTCCTTGTAATCTTTGTAAAGCGTCAACCCCATCCTGAAAGACGGAAACTCGTCCCGCATATCGGACAACATGGGCGCCAGTGACTTTTTAATCGCGGCAATATCGTCTTTCATGCTGCCGGTGGTGTCAAGACAAACCACCACGTCCAGAGATTTGCCCTTCTCTTTTTCAAGCAGGTCTCTAATTTGCGGCGCAATATCTTCAGGCGCGGACGACAGTGCCATATTACCGCCAGTCTTGCGGCTGATATCCGAAAATGTCGACAGGGTCTCACCCATATAGTTTCCATCAGGCGGGCCGGGCAGAGGCTTCTGCGTCACCTCAAGGACGAAGGGGTTGTCTTGAAAAACGCCGGCATAGTCGCCATAGGGCAACGCGAAGGCGCGGAGGTTGAAATAGGCGCCGTCCCGAACATACAACTCGCCGTGGCGTCCGGTTTCATAGCCGTAGTACAGGACGTACGGAATGTAGATATGAAAAGCATCGCCAAACTGCTCGTCGCGCTCCGGCGTAGAATCAATAAGCGACCATATGCCGCTTGTCGGAGCAAGGGGGGCGCCATTGATAATCCTCATCTCGTCGCCGTTGATCGCATTCCACGATGGAGCGCGGTATGCGTAATTCGGCTCATTATATGTGAAATCCTTGGTGGTTTCGGCTATCAGCACCGAGGCGATGTCAGGTTTTTTCCGTATGAAAAGATGGAAGCCTCCATCAACACGTTGTTCAATACGGAGGTCTTCCTTTGTTATGGTCAAATCAAGCGCATAGATATGAACAATCGGAAACATACAGAGCAATATACAAAAGTTCTTAGTCGTCATACGGGTTCTCCTATCTTACACGCTTTACGCGCCTCGTGCAACTTGGTCTAAGACTATTTCAAAATCCGACATGGTAAAACAGCATACTCTTATTGAGATTCATAAAGCCCGTCTATACGGGCGCGTCGCTTTTTTCATACGCCGCTATTGATGGAGTCGCCGTCCGCCATTCCAAACCGCGCCTTTAGGTCAATAGGCGTACGCCCGGTAATAATAGGACTCGGCGAGACCGGGCTGTAAGGCGGGAGACTTGGCAATATCCGCTATCGACCCGGCTAACGCTCCCTTCCCGGCATATGTACGCCCTCGCTAATAATAGGCTGCGGCAAAATCGGGATGTAATGCAATAACTTTCGTAAAGTTCGCCGCCGCCTCGTTCAAGAATTCTTTATATCCATAGATAAGAAGCCGCCCAGAAACAACATGACTTTTTGGTCATGTTGTTTCATTATTGCGTAAGCAATTAGCATAAAATACAGGCGTTTTATTTTTGCGCGGCTCCTAAGCCCGCCAGTCTCATACGCTTCGATAAAATCAGGCTTTAACTTTGCCGTATCTTTTTAGCAAGCGCGAAGGGTGGGTTTTAGAGACTCGCTGTATTTTTCTATCGCCGCGTCTAACGTCTCTTTGTCATATTTTCATCCTCACATATGTCCTTATGAGTAATGAATGTCAAACATCATGGCGCCCGCCTTATTTCAGACCCCTTGCTCCGAATGGATCACAGCTTTTGCCCTGCGCGCGCTGACGCCGCAGGGAATGTATTGTTAGACGCCTTCTACGGGACACCTTGCATATTGTATCATACTATCCTGTTTTCACTTGAAACGCAAGTGTTTTAACGGGTATTTTAGCTGTATGCCGGGCATACGCTGGGTTTGCGTCTTATAGGATCGGAAGCCATATGATTGAGCCGGCTTAAAACGCCGTCAGCTTTAAAACCCGCCCTTCGCTTTTCCCGTAACGTTACAAGCGGGCGCGCGGGCGCGGACTAATTTCAATGACCACCCCATTATGCCAAGCTGTACATTTATTTAATCTCTTGGAGGTTTATTTCCCCGACATTTAAGGCGGTTAAAACTGGGGATGAGAGGAATTTGTCTCCCGCATACGCAAATCTTTCAAAGAGAAATCTTCAATACTCCACCGCTCTGCGGCGGGTATTTTTTATTTATCTATTCAGATGTTTTACTAAAAAATGATGCATCTA
>JAITIK010000047.1 GCA_031279555.1 Treponema sp.
AGAGAAGCGCGACTCTCCCCGGAGAGAAGCGCGACTCTCCCCGGAGAGAAGCGCGACTCTCCCCGGAGAGAAGCGCGACTCTCCCCGGAGAGAAGCGCGACTCTCCTCAGAGAGAAGCGCGACTCTCCTCAGAGAGAAGCGCGACTCTCCCCGGAGAGAAGCGCGACTCTCCTCAGAGAGAAGCGCGACTCTCTTGGAGTTCGCTTGGCAAAGATGCATTGCCAATGGCATGGTTTGTCATACACTTTAATATGAAAAATATCGCCTAATGATTGACGGCATACCGCAGTTGGTGTTGCGGGGCGGCTGGCTGACTATAAATATTACGACATGGACGCCGCGATGGAACGGGCGCTGGAAATCGCCCGGCGATTTTATAAAAAGGGCGCGCCTGCGGTGTAGCGGCCGTTTCGCCGCTTATACGACGATAGGGAAGGAATTGTAAATGTCTCAAACATGCTATTATGACACGGTGGAGAAAAGTTATGACAGTATCGGAATATATAATTGATTACATCATCCGGCGAGGAATACGAGACGTATTTTGTTATCCGGGATCGACGTTGGGCTTTTTCTTGGAGGCGCTTCGCAAGCGGCGGGGAGAAATAGCGGCGCATTTGAATTACCATGAGCAGGCGTCCGCGTATGCGGCGTGCGGCTATAGTTTGGCGTCGGAGAAACCGGCGGTGTGCCTTGTAATGCAGGGGCCTGGGGTGACAAACGCGGCGTCGGGAATAGCGGACGCATGGCTGGATTCGATTCCCGTTATTTTTATCGCCGCGCAGGTGCATACGTCCCAGTTTAAGGGAGAATCGCGCATCCGGCAGATCGGCGTACAGGAGCTGGACGCCGTAGCAATCGTGAAGCCAATAACGAAATACGCGAAAACCGTGTTGGACGCTGACGACGCGCCGTATGAGATGGAGCGGGCGTGGCAGACGGCGGTGAGCGGCAGGAAGGGTCCCGTTTTGCTGGATATACCTGTGGACGTGTCAAGGACGGAGATTACGGAGCGCGGCGTGGAGCGGGCGAAGGAAGCGGCGGTCTTGCGGCGATATTATGACCGTTTTGACGCGGGGTTGATAGAAAGAGCGGCTGGAGAGGTTGTCGCGGCGATCAATGGGGCGGCGAAGCCGCTTGTCGTGGCTGGAGCGGGGATTCGGCAGGCTGGGGCGGTTGAGGAGTTCAGAAAATTTATAGACGCGGCGAAAGCGCCGTTTGTAACGTCGTTGCCCGCGCAAGACCTGTATACGGAAAGCCCGTATTATGAAGGGTTTGCCGGCAGCCTTGCCGGCGGCGGCGCGGAGGAAATAACGAACCGCGCCGATGTGGTGGTAGCGATGGGATCGCGACTGTCAAACCGTACGATAGCCGAGGGGAGCCGCGGTTTTGCGCCGAACGCGGAGATCGTGAGGGTGGATATAGACGAAGATGAATTGACGAGGAAAGTGAAAGAGGGTGAGCGGCATGTGGTCTGCGACGTGCGGTTGTTGCTGGCGCGTTTGGGCGCGGAGAAAGGCGGTTATAATGATTTTGGCGGCTGGCGGAATGTCTGTGAGGATATACGATTGACGCAAAAGAGTGAAGCGGGGTCGAAAATAGCGCGGCCAGTGGCGGATTTCTTGGGCAAATTGCCGCGGGAAGCCGTGTGTACCTGCGGGCGCGGGCGCTCCAAAGCCCTCCTTGCGAGGGCTTTGGAGCTACGGGAGCGGGCGCGGGCTAATCGCGTCCTCTTTACCGCCGGTCTGGGTGCGATGGGATTCGCGTTTCCGGCGGCGATAGGAGCGTACTATGCGACAGGAAAGCCGGTGTATTGCATTACGGGGGACGGGTGTATGCAAATGAATATACAGGAGTTGAATTACATAGCGCATCAAGCTATACCGGTGACCGTCGTGCTGTTGAACAATCATAGGCTGGGGCAAATAGCGATGTTTCAGGACAGGAACTTTTCATCCCGTTATTTTGTCAGCACCGAAGACAGCGGCTATCACGCTCCCGATTACAAGGCCATAGCGGGCGCGTATGGGGTGAAATATTCCAGGGATTTGCATGAAAACGGCGGTGAGCCGGAAATAATTGAAGTGGAGTTTGATTGGTGAATATGGGACAGTTCGCATTTGAAAAGACAAAGATAGAAGGGGTGTTGTTGTTCAAATCTTTCGGGGCTTTTGATCAGCGGGGCGGGCTGGTGAAGGATTATTCGATGTATGAGTTCGCCGCCTGCGGGGTGCGTTTTCAGCCGACCGAGACGTATTTCTTGAGACGTTCCAAAGGCTCGCTCAGCGGAAACCGGCTGCAAGTGAAAAAACCGCAAATCAGGCTTTTCAGCGTACTGGAAGGGGCGGTTTTTAACGCGGTGACGGACCTGCGCCCCCATTCGCCCACCTACAAGGAATGGGAGGGGTTTAGATTGTCGGCTGAAAACGGCGTGTGTTTATTGGTTCCCGCGGGATGCGCCAACGGGTCTCTGCGCTTGACGGATTCGTTGGTTTCGGTGAAGTCTGAGGGGATATACGACTCAAGCGCGCCGAACGGATTTTTATGGAACGACAAAACAATAGGCGTCCAGTATCCTATTGAGGAGAT
This sequence comes from Treponema sp., assembly GCA_031279555.1. GTDB lineage: Bacteria > Spirochaetota > Spirochaetia > Treponematales > Breznakiellaceae > JAIRKH01. The sequence goes on from JAITIK010000047.1 coordinate 2,590, forward strand.
AGGCGGCGTTGAGCGTCTGATAATTTCCCAAAAAGATTTGGATCTTCCGCCGTTTGAGCGAATGGAAGCGCTTGTCAAAGCGGGTCTTGTATAAAGAATAACATGAAAATAATTGTTTCAGGAAGCCGGGGGTTTGTCGGATCCGCGGTGAAAAAAGAACTCGAATTCCACGGGCATCATGTAGTAGATGGCAATGACGTTATGGCTGCGGGGGGGGGGGGGGAAGTCTGGTAACATTTCAAGTGGCTTTTGGGAAGCGCGGCGAGCGATATAAACATGCAGCTTGATTCAATTAAAATCGCTCTTGAGGCTCTTGAAAATAGTTATAAGATAGGTTGCAAAAGGTTTATATTCGCCGGGTCTATAATGGAACATGAGGCGTGGATGCTGGCGTGGCAAGACGGCGCCGCGTTAAGGGCGCGGGATGGGTATGCCGCCGCTAAATACTGCGCGACCGTTATGCTTAAAAGCCGCGCTCAAGAACTCGGTATGGAGTTCATTAACGCCGTCATCACGAATATTTATGGGCGGGGCGATAAGAAAACAAGATTTATCACCGACACCTTGCTGAAAATAAAATATGGAGAGGCGAAAACCGTTCCTTTGCGGTTTTCCGCCGGAGCCCAGATGTATGATTTTATATATCTTGATGATGCGGCGCGCGCGTTCGCGGATATTGGCGAAAAAGGATTGGCGGGTAGAAATTATGTTGTCGGTTCGGGAAGCGCGAGGCCGTTGCGCAGCTTTTTGGAGGAATTGCTGTACGAGTTTTCCTCTGAATTGCGGGGAGCGCCTGACGCGCTGTTCGGCGCGGCGAACCCGGGCGTTGAGTTGCCCCTTGAGGCGTTTAGCGTCACGTCATTGCAAGCCGATACCGGGTTTACAGCGCGGATCAGTTTTTCCGAAGGCTTGCGGAGAACGTACGAAGCGCTCTAGAGAGGAGAAAAACAAATACTTAAAAAAAACATTTTTCTAAACACAAGCGGAGTTTTCTGCTATTTTTTCTTTCAATGGCTCATTAGCATTTTAGTTGTCCGTATCGCTGGTTTTAGAGAAGCCGGCGTCTATTCTTTATCATTTTCGTTCGCAAACATCTTTTTTATTGTCGCAAATTTCGGCGTTATCAGGTATCAGTTAAGCGATATTCAACGCAAATATACCGACGGCGTTTACTTCGCCACAAGAGCTGTCACCTGTCTCGCCGCTGTCCTTTTGAGTGCGCTTGCCCTATTCTTCACCGGGTTTACAGAATATACGGTTATGTGTTGCGCCGCCATGCTGTGCTTCAAGCTGTTGGAATCTGTCACCGATGTCTTTTTTGGTACGTTGCAGCGTTTTGACCGCTTTGATGTCATCAATCTCTCTTACATCTTAAAAGGCGTCTTTCCTCTCGCGGCTTTTTGCGTCGCGCTCTATTACAAAAACCTTTTTTTTGCGATCATCGCTTTGTCCGCGGTGTATGCGCTGGTTGTGGCGTTGTTTGATATTCCCGCTGTTATCCGCGATAAAAACCTTGCTCCCGCCGTAGCGTTCAAAGATATTCCCCGTGTTCTTTTCGCTTGTTTTCCGCTCGCGCTTGTTACCGTGGTCTACCCGTACATGACGTTTATCACCCGCTATACCGTAAACCAACTGTATTCCGCCGAGGAGTTAGGCTACTATTCTTCCGTCACCCTATTGATTGCCGTGATGATAACTTTGGGGAATTCTGTATGGAATGTGCTGATTCCCCGTATAGCCGAGCGCTATCATGAAAGAAAATATGCCCTTTTGAAAAAGACCATAATAAAAATCATTGGCATTGTCATGCTTGCAGGAGCGTTTTTAGTACTGGCCGGGCTTGTCTTCGGCAAATGGGCGCTGGCGTTGGTGTTTGGAGAAAAAATAATTCCCTATTGCTATTTGTTGGCGCCGACATTCATCGTATCTACGGTATGGACATTGGTTTCTTTTTTCAATTCGGCGTTGACGGCGTTTGGAAAGCGGCTTCCGCTGCTTGTCTGCAACATGGCGGGCGTGGTTGTGTGCGCCGCGTTTGTCCGTCCTTTTGTAGAAAAATACGGCATGATTGGCTCTTGTTACTGCCTCATTGTCAGCATGGGGTTGCAAGCGGTTTTGTTGCTGGGTTGTCTATTAACCGGAATCCGTCCGCAAAGCGACCGGTTTTAAGCTTCGAACGGTTCGCCTTTACGAAAATAAATCGCCTATAAAGCCGTTTCAAACGATGGACGTTAGCCAACGCGCTTTTTCTTCAGCCAGTATTTGGGTAAAAAACCAAACAGAAGTTTTTGCTAGGGCGACGCGCTTGCCTCCGCTCCCACCCATATAAAGGGGCAATTATATGCCAATATCGCTTAATCCGCCGGTCGTCCGCGCCGCCGTCTACGTCATATATGACGAACAGGGCGTCATTGACGATTACATCCCCTACCAACTCTCCGATCTCAAGCGGAACCTTTCTTTCCTCCTCGTCGTCGTCAACGGCTTTCTATCCGAGGCGGGGCGAAGGAAACTCGCGCCGTTAGCCGATCATATCATCGTCAGAGAAAACAAGGGCTTCGACGCCGAGGCGTTGAAAGCGGGTCTTGAATATGCGGGCTGGGACGCCCTGTCCCAATACGACGAACTCCTCTTGATGAACGACACGTGTTTCGGCCCCCTCTACCCGTTCAAAGCCGTCTTTGACGAGATGAACGCCAGAGATTGCGACTTCTGGGCTCTCAATGGATGCCCTCTCCGCCCCGCTAGAAGAGGCTGGAAACCCCCGCGATACGGCTTCGTCCCCGCCCATCTCTGCTCCAACTTCATCTGTTTGCGAAAAACAATCTTGCAAAGCCCTCACTTCAAAGCCTACTGGAAAGCCCTCCCTCCCATCAAGTCTTTCAAAGACGCCGTTGTAAAACACGAATTCCTTTTCACAAAATATTTTGAGGACAGAGGGTTTGTCAGCGGCAAGTTCGTTTCGGAGGATGATTTATACGAAGCGACGGATTACCCGCTCATTCTCATGGCGAAAGAGCTTGCCGCCAACCGGAAATGCCCGGTCTTCAAAAAAAAATCCTTCACTCATTTTGACGAGTTCTGCGCCGTTTCGTCGCGGGACGCGACGAGAGCGTTGTATGAGTATGTCAGGGACAACACCGGTTACGATGTGGATTTGATATGGCGAAACATCTTGCGCGTTGGCAACTTGGCGGAAATCAAAAACGCCCTGCACCTCAATTATGTGCTGCCTAAAGGCCGGTTGGTCCGCGAACCGGTCCGGCGCGAGGTCGCGCTGTTCTTCGACTTTCATCATCTTGACGCGACTGAAGATGCGATGCGCTATATAAACCGTATGCCCGATTACGCGCATGTGTACGTTACGACCGATACGGAAGAGAAAAAAGAGGCGCTGGCGCGGGAGTTGGAGAAGACGAGCCGCCGGTATATGGCGAGGCTCACAGGGGAGCGGGGGGTGAGCGCGTTGCTGGACGCTTTCCGTGAGTACGCCCTTCAATATGAAGCGGCGTGTTTTGCGAGCGACCGGCGGCGCGGCGGCGTGTTTCCGCTTGGAGGCATGGAGAATGTTCTGGGAAGCGAGGCGTTCATAGAGAATGCGCTGGGCGCGTTTGAGGCGGAAAAACGGCTGGGCGTGTTGTCGCCGCCGCCGAATCACGAGCCATGCAAGGAATATCTAGGGAATGAATGGGGGGACAGCTTTAGGCTGACCAAGCGGCTGCTTGAGGCGCTGGGGATAGAGGTTCCGCTTGACGAGGCCAAGCCGCCTGTCGCGGCGTTCGGTCCGTACGTGTGGTTTCGCCCCAAGGCGCTCGCGCGGCTTTTTGAGACGGACTGGAAATGCGGGGATTTCTTCAGGGACGCGCCGTCTAAGACGCCGCCCAGCCCCGAAAGCCTCAATCAGGCGATAGAGCGGAGCCTTGGGTAT
>JAITIK010000198.1 GCA_031279555.1 Treponema sp.
TAACTGTATGTATACGGACTCTGCCGTATACGCTTTCGTCGCGGCGGTTCCCATAACCAACGGTTATGCCGTTAAAGGAAAGAGAAAAGAATGTGAATTTAAGCTGCCAGGGGGTGACAAAACTATGAGCGACCCATAATCGCTTGCTTGGGTGAGGTCTGGCCCGGGATCCGGCTTGTAGTTGGCGTTTGGTTGTCTGTCGCTCATGGTTTGGGGGCGGCGCCATAAAGCGAAAGAACTTACGCAGGGTTCCTGCGTTTACTTTTGTTCGATATGTATAGAATGAGAACAACAAAATCATTGGGGGTTGCATGGATATAGCGGGATTGAGAGAGAAGTTGAAGGGGGTTGAATATCCCCGGCGGCAATGGAGAAACATCAGGCGCAATGTTTTTTGAACTGGCGGAACATTTGGGCTACAGCCAATCCACCATATTGTTGTCGAACCGCAGATTCGCTGCAACCGGAACATTATACATGAGGGGATACTTGCCTTTCTAAAAAAGAGCGTGTTTTAGAGCCATCGGGAAGCGTCCGGCGCTACCCGCCCCTACTTGGATCATTGTATTACGGCGTATAGGACGCATCCCCTACAAGACTTGCCAGCGGCGTACCGGCGGCAATCGTTTGACGGGTACTGTAATTGGCGCTGAATTCCTCATGGCTCATCACATAGTTCGCGCCGTCCCGTCCTGAAGTGTCCAGAGACGCGCCGGTAGAGTCCGTATTGCCGTATTCCCGCAATCCGCAATTCACAGAACCTGCGCCAGGATATATGGTCTTGCCGTCTTTATTCCAGAAAGCGCTGGCGTATTTCGCTGTGTCGACACGGCTCTTGATAATGGCGGCGCTGTCCCACCCATCGGCCGAGACGGACGATCCCGCGCCGTTGGCGCGAGCCATGTACACCGTTCCGGTACGGTTTTCGTCTGCGGTGAAATCACAATCCACGAACACAAAGCCTTTTTTGTTCGCCAAAGTACGGGCTTGCAACACATACGCCGGATTGGATGGGCTGCGGTTGTCCGTCCGGGCGTTAATCTCACAGGACTCAAAGAGCGCCAAGTCGTTTGCGCCCCAGATAAAGTCAACATCTCCGGTAATATAACATTCAAAGAACCAGCAAAAACCTTTGATCTGCAACGTATCCTGCCTGCTGACAAATCGCGCGTTTTTAGCGATGAGCGTACCGCCGGTACTATTAAAATAGACCGTTTCCGCCTGATCGCCTGAATTCATTTTGACGCGGGTATTTTCAATGGTCAGGTTTTGTATGGTCACCGCCGCGGCGTTTTGGTTAATCAGGAACAATGGTCGTCCGCTCGTACCCGGGTTCAAAGCGTCGCAGTTTTCAAAAGCGATGACAACATCGGCGTTCGTTCCGCCATTTTTGCCTTTTATGGTCAATGGACGGGAACTTCTCCAGTCAAGATTTTCGCGGTACATTCCCGCGTCAATTTCAATGGCGACCGCCCCGCTTCCCGATGACGCCGCGTTAAGCGCCGCCTGTACGGTGCGGAAATTCGCGGAAGCGCCGGACTTGCCCACGGTGATCGTGGCGCCGCCAGCCGTATGCTCCGGACGGACCATGAACTTCCATGACTTGCTTGCCGGGCTGAAACCGGTAAAGGTTTGACTGTTCAAAGCGCCCTTTATTACGTCATTTGGTATGGCGACATAGTACTCTTTTTCTGCCGCAAGCGCGCCGCTGTGCGGAATAATCACGACTTTGTTTCCTTCTTTGCGTACAAGCTGATCAGCCACATTCAGATTGACGCGCTGCCCATACGTATTCGTCTCGCCGGTCAGTTTTATGGCGTCGGCGATTGAATCATTCGAGGCGTCATAGATATAGATTTGACCCGCGCCCAAGGACGGTTCGGCGTCAAAGGTGATGGACAACTCCTCATCCTCGTATACGTTGACAGCGCCCGGGTCGGGATACACTCGCGCTGAAAGGTCGCCATAGTTATCCAAGGCGGGAAAATCGGTGACGGTCACATTGATTCGGGCGATAAGGGAAGGAGCCGCCGTATTGGTGATGGTGATAACTGTGGCGCCTGCGGTGAGTCCGGTGAAGGCGATGGTTCCATCCGCCGCGCTGTCCACACGAACAACGCTTTCATCGCCGGATACCGCGTCAACTGCCGCCGGCGCTCCGCCGGAAGCCGCCGCCGTATACGCCACAGATTCCTGTCCGCCTTTGGAAACCGATTTTTCGGTTGTGGAAACCGTCAGAATGGGAAGCGCTGTCTGAGGATCAAGCGCGTTAATGCCGTATTCCGTTCCATTATAGGTTACTTTTATGTCCGACCATGTTCCTTGCTACACTTGGGTGCCGCCGACGGCGGCATAAATCGCGGCTGTCTCCGGGTATCCGGATGCGGCGGAAAAGCCTCCTTTGACGCCTAACACGGTAGTCCCGTCAGAATCATAGACGGTAAATATAAAATTTCCACCTGTAAGCTCCGCTTTCAGGATATACGATTTTGCATCCGCCCCGGTTTCCCATGTGATTCCGGGCGAGAAAGAGGATCCCCCCAGACTGCCCGCGCCGGTATTCTTGATGTTTTGAGCGGTGAGCAGCGAATAGCCGCTGCGGACGGAACCATTCACACTGATAAAGCCTACGCCGTTATGTCCCGATGTCGCGGCAAATTTAACCCGCGCCTGTATCGCCACCGTGTCGGACGCCGGATTGATCTTCTGTCCCCAGATAAGATATTTTTCACCTGAACCGAAACCGGTGACGGCTCCGGTACCGTCATAAACGGCGTCAGGAGCGTTAAACTTGATCAACCGGACGAGCGGGATGTCATCAGGCTGGTCGTCTGGTTGTTCGGATGCCGCTTCAACCACCGTAATCACGCAACTCGCTGTCTTTTGTCCGTCCTGTGTTGTGACCGTAACGGTCGCAACGCCGACCTTAAGAGCGGTGATAGTAATGGTGGCCCCTTGCGTATCGCTCAACGCGACAACGCCTTCCTCGCTTGCCGACCAAGACACCGCCTTATTGGACGCATCTACAGGCGTGGCGATTGCGGTCAGGTTGACAGAAGGGGCGGCTTCACCGCTAGTGAGCGTCAGTGTTTTTTCACTCAACGGTTCGCCATTCTCTCTTAGCGTCACTTCCGCAACCGGGATATACTTCGCCTCGTCACCACACGACGCGGCGAAGACAAATGTAGTGACACACAACGCGCCGATAAACCGTTGCGTATTTCGGCTTCTTGCGCCTGTTTTCATAAAAACCTCCGTATTATCGCTCCATCTTTTGAGAGCTATGGAAGACATTTTACCGGTAAAGTTGTAGATTTTAGAGTCTTTTTATTGTCTCTCTTTGGTAGAGAAAAATATGACAGGTTATTGGACTATTCTGTCTTATGGAGCGCCAGGCGCATTTGAACCCGGGAAGCAAAAAAAAACATTCGGGCGGGTGTTTTTTGCTTTGATGCCTGTTCGTTGTTTTACGCCCTTCTGTTGAGCCGTGGATATGCTTCCACCGTTTCGCCGAATGAGTCTTAACTAACGCATAATCCGCGAAAGGTCTCCCCTCTCGTCGGGCATGATGAGCAAATGTATATGGGTCGCATAACACATGCCTCACTCAAGACAAGCGACATGATCTTTCCTCCCGCATTACATTCAAAACCCCGTTTTTTGTCATTGGTCCGGGACGTAACATGATACACCGCTCCGTCAACAAATTCCCGTCTTTTTCTCATAGGAACCTCCATTCGATATAAGGCGCGAAAGCCCCCATTCGCCTTAAAAAAAGCGCCTGGCGCCCCTTGACACAAACGCAATATTTCTATATAAAGAAACATCGTGTTTAAGGAGGAAGTATGGAGTGCCAGCCACGTTTGGAAGCGGCGCTGAAATTTGCCGAAAGCTATCAACGGGTTCCGGTTTTGACGAGTCTTCCGGCGGGAAAGCGGGAAGCGTCCGACATTTTTTTGATTCTCAAAAACATAAGCCGCCAGTGTTTTATGTTGGAAAGCTGCGAGGACTCAAAGGAATGGGGACGTTACACATTTTTGGGCTATGATCCCAAACTCGAAATTACCGCAAGCGGAAATGCCGTGAGTATAAAAAACGGCGTCAATCTCACGTTGAACGCAGATCAGCCCGCCGTATATATTGAACAGATTTTACGAGAAAATACCGCCCCGCCGCTTCAGGAACTTTCCACTGAATTCCTGACGGAAATTCCGCCGTTTACCGGAGGACTTGTCGGCTATTTTTCCTATGACTACATTAAATACAACGAGCCGTCCCTGCGGCTGGACGCGGAAGACGCGGAGCGTTTTAAAGACGTGGATTTAATGTTGTTTGACAAGGTGATCGCCTATGACCGGCTTAAAGAAACGATCATCCTCATCATAACCATCAAAACAGACGCGCTTGAAGAAAATTACCGCAAGGCCTGCGCGGAACTCGACCAGATGGCGCGGCTTATCGAAGAGGGGAAACGCGCTGCGGTCAAGCCGCTCACGCTCAAATCTCCCTTTCGCGCCTTGTTTGACAAGCGGCGTTACTGCGCCATGGTGGAGAAAGTCAAGGAGTACATTCGGGAGGGCGATATTTTTCAAGCCGTGCTTTCCAATCGGCTTGAGGCTGATGCGGAAGGGAGCCTGTTTGACACGTACCGGTTGCTGAGGGACATTAACCCGTCGCCCTACTTGTTTTATTTTTCAAGCGATGACATTGAAGCTGCGGGCGCGTCTCCTGAAACGCTCGTAAAGCTGTACGAAGGAACGCTTTGGACGTTTCCGCTTGCCGGCACACGGCGGCGAGGGAAAACGCTGGAAGAGGACGCCGCGCTGGAACAAGAATTGCTTGCGGATACCAAGGAACTTGCGGAACACAACATGCTGGTGGATTTGGGCAGGAACGACATCGGACGCATCAGCGAATTCGGTTCGGTGTCGGTTGAAAAATATTTATCTGTGGAGCGGTTTTCCCACGTCATGCACATAGGTTCAACGGTAAAAGGAACAATCCTCAAGGGCAAAACCGCCCTTGACGCAATCGGCGCGGTACTGCCCGCCGGGACGCTTTCCGGCGCGCCAAAGATTCGCGCCTGTGAAATCATCAATGAGTTGGAAGGTGTCAAGCGGGGAATATACGGCGGAGCTGTTGGATACATCGACTTTTCGGGAAATATGGACACCTGTATTGCAATTCGGCTGGTATTCAAGAAAAACGGCAAAGTGTTCGTCCGATCCGGCGCGGGAATAGTGGCGGACAGCGTACCCGAAAAGGAATTCGCCGAATGTGAAAACAAAATGCGGGCGGTTATTCAGGCGCTGGAACAGACAGGAGGACGCGCATGATCTTGCTCATCGACAATTATGACAGTTTTTCGTTCAACCTGTATCAGCTTATAGGCTCCCTCAATCCCGAGGTCAAGGTTGTCCGCAATGACGGCATATCGCTGGCGGAGATCGTGGTGTTGCGTCCCAGCCACATTGTCATCTCTCCGGGACCCGGGAAACCCGCCGACGCGGGCATATGCGGTGAAATGGTCGCCGCGTTTGCCGGAAAGATACCCATCTTGGGAGTGTGCCTTGGGCATCAGGTGATCTGCGAAGCGTTCGGAGCGACCGTAACTTATGCCAAGACCTTGATGCACGGAAAAGCGTCCGCAGTTACGCTTGACGCGGACTGCCCGTTGTTTGCCGGACTGCCACCGGTGATTCAGGCCGCGCGTTATCACTCGCTTGCCGCGGATCCCGCCACCATCCCGCCGGAAACCCTTGCGGTTGTGGCGCGAACCGGCGAAGGAGAGGTAATGGCGGTGCAGCGCCGCGAGCATCCAGTGTACGGGGTGCAGTTTCATCCTGAATCAATATTAACCCCGCAGGGAAAGCGGATAGTATGCAATTTCTTGAAACAAACAAGGAGAGCGGATTGACAAAAGGTATGATATATGCAAAAAAAAGAGGGGCGTACTGTATTATGCGAAATACAGGCTAAAATGTGGGTGGAAAATTAAAAAACACTTGAGGCTGTTCCAAAGCGCGAATTTACGTTCAGCGACCTACGTTCGGGTTAGTTTTGGAACAGGCTTGAGGAGAAGGGGTTAAGGCCGCCTAATTTTGAGATCATCCCATCGGGAATATCTAACAGTCAGAAGCGCCCTCTAATGCCGTGGCTGCCGCCACCGCCCACCGTTCCTTTCTCTCCTTGCTCTTGGCGGCAAAGTCTCGTTCGATCTTGTCAAACGCGCTTTGGAGAAGCGAACGTATTTCTGTTCTTCGCGGTGGCAGAGACAGAATCGCGTCAGCGCGGACGGTTTGCAGGCCGTTAATGGCAAGACCTTCTTCAGAAAGCGAATAAACCGCAACCGTATGTTGCGAACGCGCCGAATGTATAGCAAAAAGCCTGTTCTCAAACCATGTCGCGTAAAGGGAAAGTCTTTTGTCTGTCAGTACTTTGCCGCCGTTTGCCGCGCGCGCATAAAAGGGGACGCCATCCCGCAACGCCCTAAATGAGCGGGTTTCGGCTGGGCATAAACGCAAGGCTTGAGCGTTGGCCTGTTTTTCAAAGAAAGCGTCTTTGAAATGGGTTTTACAATGAGGAAACGAGAGATCCAACCCGGCTATGAAAATAACGGACGGTTCAAGCTCAAGGCAGAAATCAAAAGCCGTTGTGGCGACGGAGCCGCCTGAACCGAGTCGCCCCTTGGGATCGACCTTTTCTTCGATCTGTTTGCCAAGCGGGAGCGGCGTTGCAAACAAAAAGGCGCGCTTGCTGTGGCGTAGGGTGAGCGGGTATATAGCGCTCTCGGTTACAAGGCAGGCGTTTGACCTGTCAAGTCGGTCAAGGTGCCGCGAGTTCCAATACTGAGGATCCCCGCTTACGATCCAGTCAGGGTCAACGCCTGATCGAAGCAGGCAATTCAGGCTCGTGTCAACGCCGGCGACAGCGCACCGTTCGGCAAACGCGGGCAACAGGCCGGCTGCGCCGTCCAGGGAAGGGCCGGCCGCAACGAGCAGGAGAGGAATTTCCCGTTTCAAAAGCCCTTTTAATCTGGAGACGCCGGGATATGCGCACACACAATCTGAAATCACGCTGTTTTTCCAAAAATTCCGCGTCCAGCGATCTCCAAAGCGTTTGACAGTCGCTTCATTTACCGTATCCTTTGTTTGCCATGTGTGTATGCGCCGCTCAACGCCTGTGTACCACGCTTCATCAAGCTGAACAAGGGCGCGGTTTTTAAGGATGCATACGCCGGCTCCGGTTTTTCCATTTTTTTCATAAAAAAAAGAAAGCGCATCAAATATCGCCGCTTCCGCGCCTTCCGCGCTTCCAAGTACAAATATAATGAAGTTTTTTGATAAGAAACCGGTGAAATCCCTGGTTTCAAAGGCTTTCTTGAGTATTTCAGGATGTTTCTCAACAATAATGACGGGGCGGCTGTTCCCGCATTTTTCCGCGGCGGCGACAATCGCATACCCAAGCCCAAAGCCCAACGCGACAATGACGCCGCAAGACGGTCCGCCTTCCGCGTCGGCATCCATTAGACGGACCGCAAGACGGACGCCTTCCCGCGCCGGCTCCCGTTTTGAATGAACATACATCCCGTTTACAACCAGCGTAGGCTCCCCATCTGTTGCGGTTTCAAGCCGCAACGCCAGCGGCGGCGCCGACGGGGTTTCCGTGTTGACAATCTGTTCCGCGAGGCCGGGAAAAATTTGTGTGATGACAGCGACATTTTTTGTCCATACGTCGTTTTTTTCCACGTTCACGCTCTACTCCAAATACAACGTAATAACATCCCCATGCACAAGTTGCGTCCCTGGAGAAGGAGACTGCGTTTTCACGTGTCCATTGCCTTCCAAATGGATGATATAGCCGGAGTCCGTCTCAAACAAGGGGAGGAGGCTCAATTTTGAATAACCCCTCAAATCGGGCATAACGCCGGCAAGGGGCGGAAGGGGAGGTTCTTCCTCAAAGTACACAGTGCTGGATTGCAGTTCAACCGGATTCTTCCCCCGGTGCAGTTTCAAGTAGTCGGCGAGGGATTCCGCGGCTTTCCTAATGGGGATAGTTGCGATGCGTCCGCCGAGATAGGACTCGCCTTGGGGCTTCACGATCACCGCGTAGAGGATGAGTTTGGGAGCGTCGGCCGGGAATATCGCCATGCAGCTTGCAATAAAATCCGTTTCCGAGTACGCGCCGTTTTCCGCGACTTGGGCGGTTCCGGTCTTGACCGCCATGGGAATATCGCCGATGGCAGCCCTCCAACCGGTTCCGTCAATCGCAGCAGTGGCGCGCATATACTGCAAGAGGTTCGCCGCGGTCTGCTCGCTCATCACTCGCCTGGACGCGACTGGTTCAGCGGGATAGTGCGTTTCGGCGCCGTCCGGCGCGGTGAGCTTCAGCGCCAGCTTGGGTTGCGCCAGTAGGCCCTGATTGGCGATGGCGCTCGCCGCCTGAAGCATTTGCAGCATAGACACCGATATGCCTTGCCCAATGGCAAGCGTGGGTTTGAAACGTCTGTTATTTTCCTCCCTGAAAATGCCCGCCGATTCACTTGGACTGCCGGAGCCGATCCGCTGTCCAAATCCGAAGCTGTAGATTTTATCGTAAAAAATCCGACTTTCTATACGTTCGGAAGCTAAACTTACGCCCACATTGCACGAAAGGGCGATGATTCGCTCGGCGTTTACGACGCCGTGAACGGTGAGATCCGTGATGGCCGGATTTACATGGTTGTAATGCCCGGTACAGACAAAGGTGGTGTTTCCAGTGATCGCGCCGGTGTCCAGAAGCGCGGCGACCGAAAATATTTTGAACACCGAACCGGGTTCGTATGTGTAGAGGGCGGGCTGATACCGCCACGTCGATCCCGGATAGGCGTTGTAGTTGTTCGGATCAAAACTAGGCAGCGATGCGGAACCGAGTATTTCTCCGGTGTGCGGATCCATCGCGGTGAGCATGACTGACTGGGCTTTGTTTTCAACAAGAGCCTCTTCCGCTATCTGCTCCAAAAAATACTGGATGTTCACATCTATGGAAAGCGTCAACTGTTTGCCGCTTTCCATAGATGTTGGTCTAAGCTCGGACTCAAAAGCCCATTCAATGCCTTCCTTCCCGTCATTGTCCCTGCCGACCATGCCGATGATTTGGCTCGCCAGTTTCTTTTCAGGATACACCCTGCCGGCCACTATGTCGACTCTAACATGCTCAAGATTCTTTCTGTTTTCAAACGCGGCTTTTTCGGCGTCTTCCACAACCTTCCTTCCGGCGCTGTTGTCACCATATATAACGGTGATGCGCTCATAGTCGCTCTCGTCCAGCAGTCCCGCCTTCGCCGCCTTGATTTTATTCGTAACAGTCTCATCAAGATTTCTTTTCAGCGTCACATAATCCGTGGGCGTTGTCCTTATGATGGTAAAAATCTCATTGGACGACATGGAAAGAAGCGGAGAGAGTTTCTCGCTGATGTCCCGGTATATCTGATCAATCTCATCCGCATCGGCTTTTGGATGCTTCTTGCGGATTGAGGATTTTAGAAGGCTCACCGTCCCTAATTTAGTTTCAACAGCCAAAAGACGCCCGTTCCGGTCGACGATGGCCCCCCGCTCTGTCGCCGCCATGCGGGTATCGCCGGATGGCGCCCCATTTTTTCTGTTAGGATCGAGCATGATTACACCGTACTGTACTACAATTCGCAGCGCCAGAATCGCAAAAAGAATGATGTACAGTAAAAATCGGTAGAAATACCTGTCTTTTTGGGCATTATAATAATCACTATTCATTTTATCCATAACGCTTTTCCTATGATATGATCTATTGGCACCGGTCCGTACGACGCCGAATCAAGAGAGACAGCCGGATTGTCGCCTCTCGCAATGAATTCGCGCTGCCGTGTGATTCCCACGCAACGTTTCACAGCCGTTACGCCTGAAGGCGTCCAAAAAATAACCACATCGCCTATCACCGGTTCAGCCCAGCGCACCAAGTATTTTTCCGACCACGGCAGCCGGAATCCGTAAGAAAGTTTCCCTATTACAAGTATGGCGCCGGGCTGTATCGCCGGTTTCATCGAGCTTCCTTGGGCGATCACGACGTCAAGGAGACAGGCTTTCACAAAAAGCGCCGTAACCAACGCTCCCAAAACAGCCTGTGAGGTTCTTAGAGGCTCAGTCCTTTCCATAAATATTATGATAATGTTTTTTTTTTGTTTTGTCGATAATGAAAAAGATGAGCGATGATATTCTTTCTCAGCAATACATTGATGGACGTCGATATACTTCTCCCATGCTTGAAAAAATGGGCGGCCGTTTGGTCGTTTATGATCCGAGAAAAATTTATTCAGCGCAGTCACCTACGCTTCCTGCAGTTTCCAATTTCAAGCGCAAACAGACTTATGAGGACGGCGGCAAAACCGGCGGATTTTCTGATGAAAAATTTATAGCGGCTTATACCTATACTATTCCCCGACCGGTAGAACAACGGCAAAAAACAACGAAAACCGCGTCCCGCCCCGAAGTCGCGCCGCAACGCCGCCGGAGCGAATCGCGTCAACGCGCATCGGAAAAAAAAGAAAAAGCCGCGCTGAATTCGACTATGTTGCTCTATACGCTCGTCATTATAACGGTCTTGTTCGTCGCATTTCTCGTACTAAATTGGCAGATGCAACCCAAAACAACGCTGGATATTGTTCCGGGACCCGACAGCAGCATCAAAACCTACCTCACGGAATACGCGGGATTGGGACCGGAGGAAGAGTTTGTTGATCCCGATTTTCCCCTTGAAATAACCCAGATTTTCTCTGTCAAACCGTATACGGTTGTACGAGGCGATACGGTGTCGGGCATTGCAGACCGGTTCAACCTTTCAATGGACGCTGTTATCGCGCTGAACGGCATTTCCAACGCGCGGATGTTGCAGGAAGGAAAAGTTCTGAAAATTCCCAACATGGACGGCATACCCTACACCGTGCAGGCGGGAGACACGTATCAAAAAATCTCGGATAATCTCAACGTGCCGCTTAACGTCATTCTTGACGCAAACGATATTCAGAATGACGTCATGAATCCCGGGGACACGCTTTTTATTCCGGGCGCGCGCATGAAAAGCGACGCGCTGAAATTGGCGCTCGGCGACTACTTCATGTGGCCACTTAAAGATCGTACTATCACCTCCCCTTATGGCTGGAGGAAGGATCCGTTTACCGGCATCGGCGGACGGGTGCATGAAGGGATAGATTTTTCCGCTAAAACTGGAACAACGATCAGAGCGGCCATGGACGGCAAGGTCGCCAAACTCGGCTACAACGCGGTGTACGGCAAATATATCATCCTATCCCACGGAAACGGGTTTGAAACCCTGTACGGCCATGTGAACGTTTATTCGGTCAAAGAAGGCGCGTTTGTGTATCAAGGAACCAAAATCGCCGAATCCGGCGGAACAGGTCATGTTACGGGTCCCCATCTCCATTTTGGCGTATACAAAAATGGAAAATCCGTCAATCCTCTTGATTATTTGACAAAATGAGTTATCCTGTGAAACGCTTTTTCTTTATCATGGCGATATGTTTAACAGGCGGCTTGCTCTTTGCCCAGAACAATAATTTCAAGCAAGGCGAATTGTTGTTTCTGCAAAACAAGCCGGAAGAAGCTCTCGCCTACTTGGAGGCGGCCGTCGCCGCTCCCGACGCGTCATTGCAGGCGCATCTTTACCTTGGCATGGCGTATCAACAACTCAACCGCCCTGACGACGCGGCGGCTGTTTATACCAAAATCTTGCCTGATGCCGGAGACAGCGCCGCGCTTGTCGCGTACAGCCTGGGAAACGTATACTACGGCAAGGGGGATTTCGCTTTGGCTGAAGCCAGTTATACACAGGCGATAGTTGCGGACAATTCCTTTGCGCCGGCTTATTTGAACCGCGCAAACGCAAGGCTCCAAACCGGTGAAGTCGAGCAGGCCGTGGCGGATTATACGTATTACCTCGTCTTGGATTCTGACGCCCCCCAGCGAAGCCAAATTGAAGCGGTACTAGCGGCTATTGAAAAAAACGAGTCCGATGCGGCGGCTGAAAGGCGGCGCAAAGCCGAAGAGGAAGCCGCCGTTCTTGCCAAAACGCAAGAACGGGAAAGGCAGGCGAAGGAGAGCGTACCGGCGATACTCGCGGCGTTGCAAAGCATGGAAGACATCGCCGTTGCAATGAAGGCGCAGGAAGAAGCGGCGGAAGCCCAGTCCACCGTTGCTACGGAAGACGGCGGCGCCGTTGATGATTCCCTCGTGTCCGAACCGGCGGATGCGGGAGCGGACGTCCCGCCGGTGGATAAGATTGAACCGGACGCATCCGAAAACAGCGAAACCCCGCGTAAGGAGGAATAAGCGATTTGGAAACCGCTCCCAAAAAACATGTTCAAAATTACGTATTCGGCGCAATACTCGTTTTGCTGTTTTTTCTCGTCGCCAGATTGTTCGCGCCTTTTTTTTCAGTTTTGCTCTGGTCGATATTGCTGTACATCATACTGAGCCCCCTATACGGACGGATTGCCAAAAAATTTGATAAGACTAGATTAAAGGGAAGAATTCTTCAAAGCGTGTGGGCGGGCGTTTTTGCGCTCGGCACCCTGATGCTCATTCTGATCCCCCTCTCGTTTATGGTTTTTCAGTTTTCCAAACAGATTATAGAACTACTTCATTACATTCAGAATGTATTTTATGCGAAGCCCGGCATTGTCCATGAGATTTTTGAATCAATCGCCGGTTTTATTTTAGACATAAGCGCGGATCAGGTTCATATCAGCGCCGATGAAATTCAGCGCAGGGTTCTGCAATTCCTGAGTTCCGGCTTGCAGGGCGCGATGCAGTTCAGCA
This sequence comes from Treponema sp., assembly GCA_031279555.1. Lineage (GTDB taxonomy): Bacteria > Spirochaetota > Spirochaetia > Treponematales > Breznakiellaceae > JAIRKH01. The sequence continues at coordinate 12,849 of JAITIK010000198.1, forward strand.
GCAACCTGGCGAAAGACATCAGTTCATTCCTTCTCAATATGGTGATGATGTTCTTCTGTCTATACTTCTTTTATGTTGATGGATATACGCTTGCGACATTGTTGAAACACACCATCCCCATACGAAAAGAATACATGGAAACCTTGTCCTCGAAATTTTCCGAGATTACAAGGAATCTCGTCATGGGCTACATTGCGGTCGCGGTCATACAAAGCGTCGCGGCGGGCGTCATATTCATGATTTTCAAGATACAGGGCGCCCTGGTTTTCGCCACCCTGGTTTTTGTCTGCTCGTTTATTCCCTTGGTAGGGTGCAGCCTTGTCTGGTGGCCGCTCGGCATCCTTCTCCTCCTGAGCGGCGACATCGTACAGGGCATTGCCTTTATCCTTTTATCTATGGTGTTTATTTCGACCATAGACAACTTTCTGCGCCCCATTTTTTTACAGGATAGAATAAAATTGCATCCGCTCGTCATCTTTTTCGCCATCATGGGGGGAGTCGGCGCATTTGGATTAAACGGTCTCATTCTGGGACCCATGATCGTGATCTTGTTTCTCACGGTGCTGGACATGTTCCTGACCGAACACAAAATAGAAGAAGGTTGATAATGAACGCAATTATTACGGTTGTCGGCGGCGACAAGGTCGGCATCATCGCCAAGGTCTCGGCGTTCCTTGCGGATCGGAACATCAATATTGAAGACATCAGTCAAACCGTGTTGTCCGGCAATTTTGTTATGATGATGATGGTGCATCTAGCGGATGAACAGACAGGGCTTGAAAGCATTAAAACTGAGCTTGCCACGCTGGGAAACGACATGGATGTGTCCATAAGCCTTATGCACGAAAAAGTATTTTCCGCCATGCACAGGATTTAGATATGTTGTTTACGCCATTTGAAATAAAAGAAACCGTGGACATGTTTCTGCGTTACAAGCTCGACATACGGGCGATCACGCTGGGCGTTTCCCTGCTTGACTGCGTTTCCGCTTCAGGCGTTGAAACGCGGCGCCGCGTCCGGGAAAAGTTGTTGCGGGTCGCCGGAAACCTCGTGAAGACCGGACGGGAAATTGAGACCGAGTATGGCATACCGATTATCAACAAGCGGGTGTCCGTAACGCCTATCGCGCTTATAGCCGGCGCTTCCGATGATGTTGACTATACGCCCTATGCAAAAACACTTGACGAGTCCGCGTCCGAATTAGGCGTTGATTTTATCGGCGGCTTTTCCGCGCTTGTACACAAAGGCTTTTCCAATGGGGACAGGAAGCTCATCAACTCCATTCCAGACGCTCTCGCCGCAACCGGGCGCATCTGCTCCTCGGTGAATGTGGCGAGCTCAAAGAGCGGCGTCAACATGGATGCGGTGCGGATCATGGGCGAGACTATCAAAAAGGCGGCGGAGAACACTGCGGAACAATGCGGGATTGCGTGCGCAAAGCTCGTAACATTCTGCAACGCGCCGGAAGACAACCCTTTCATGGCGGGCGCGTTTCACGGCGTGGGGGAAGGGGAAGCGACGCTCAATGTGGGCGTTTCAGGTCCGGGCGTTATAAAAGCCGCCCTTGAATCCCATAAGAACGCAAATTTTGACGAGTTAGCCGATGTCATCAAGAAAACAGCCTTCAAGATCACCCGTATGGGGCAACTTGTGGGCATGGAAGCGGCGAAACGGATCGGCGTTCCCTTTGGCATACTCGACTTGTCGCTTGCGCCGACATCGGCGGTCGGGGATTCGGTCGCCCGCATCCTTGAAGAAATGGGGCTTGAGACCGCCGGCGCCCACGGCTCTACAGCCGCGCTCGCCATGCTCACTGACATGGTGAAAAAGGGGGGCGTCATGGCGTCAACTCACGTGGGCGGCTTTTCAGGCGCGTTTATACCGGTTTCCGAAGATGAAGGCATGACCGCCGCAGTCAGGTCCGGCGGCATCTGCCTGGACAAACTGGAAGCGATGACCAGCGTCTGCTCAGTCGGACTCGACATGATCGCGTTGCCCGGGGACACGCGGGCCGCCGCCATATCCGCCATAATAGCGGACGAAATGGCTATTGGCATGGTAAACAACAAGACTACCGCAGTCAGAGTGATACCCGTTCCGGGCAAAAAAGTGGGAGACTGGGTCGAATTCGGCGGACTCTTGGGCGGCGCGCCGATCATGGCGGTCAATCCCGCAAAAAGCGACGCCTTCATTGGGCGCGGCGGCAGGATTCCCGCGCCGATTCACAGTTTCAGGAATTGATATGGTTTGAAATTCCTTTCCGCTTAAGAAACCTCTTGAATTTTTCTGGAATATAATAAAATAGAATTGCGCTGTCTTCTTTAGGGAACTTCTAAAAACGCGAGCCTGCGGTTCGACAGTTTTTTTGGAGGGGAAGGAGGCTTTTCCCCGGAACCTCTGAAAACTCAACCGGAGTTTCCAGAGGTTCCCTTTAGTCTGATGTTAGGGGATAAATTGAACGTAACAATGACAATTCATGGTGTAAAAGGAATTAAACACGGGATAATAGAGATTCCAATTGAAATATGTCTTGTTTGTCACAATTAATTAATAATAACGGGCTTAATTGGTTTTTACTTGAATATACCGATCAAACCTACCCCCATGCCCGCAACCGGGCATGGGGGTTCTCCTTTTCCGCCGCGCCCTAAACCCCCTATTCCCAGTTTCTCAACTTCTGCGAAGCCCAATGCACAATCAAAAGTTTCAGCCGGTCATACACATTAAGCTCGTCATCAAGAATAGCTTCGGCAAAAATAGCCTGCGCCGTCGGATTCACCTTCTCAGGCAATTCCAGAATCCAACGGGAAAGCAATGCCGGCTTCTTTTCCAGCATAAAAGCTTTCACCGCAGGCAACAAGGCTTTTGCCTGACGGGTTCCTTCCGCGAGATTCGCTTCTTTCTTCAAAGAGGCGCCCATTCTCAGACGCCAACCCTTATGCACAGATCGGTACTGCTCCTCAGCCGCCTCCGCCTCGTCAATGGCTAAAACGGGAGACAGCGTTTCATCCGCCAGAAATTTAAGCAACAGCGGATAAAACTGATGCAAACCCAGAATGTCCGCCATTGCAAGCGCCACTCCATCCCGAAGGTATGGTGGAGGATCGACGCTGCGCAGAATATCCAGCAACACGGGAAGCGAGCGGGTGGACTTATATATCCCAAGCGCCTCAACGCCCATGAGTTTAAGCCGAGGGTTTTCCGTTTTAACAATGATATTCTCAATTTGAGGTCTACATGCGTGATCCTCCATACGGGCAAGCGCGATAATGGCCTCCCCCGCCAACATATAGTCTTGCGAAGCCGCAAGTTCCCTCAACACCGGAAGCGCCGAAGAACAATTGTGTTTGCCTAAAATACGAGCCGAAATGTACGCCGTGGTGTACGGGTGGTTAAGCAGATCCCTCATAAGCGCTTTTTCAGCCTCTTCGTCTAAAAAAGATATCGTCTCCATCGCCCGCAACGCTTCAAGCCGCGTAGAAAGCCGTGGAGATTTCGCTTTGTCCAGCAACCCCTTAATCGCAAGTTGAGAAGGAACGTCATGCAAGGCATCCAGAATCTCTTCTTCTTCCTGCGAATCATTGGTCTTGCCCAATTTGTCAAGCAATGTAATAGCCCGCAAATCACGGAAGGAAAATAGCACCTCAAGGGCGTTCTTCAACGGAAGAGACCCAAGTCGCACCAGTTTTCTTTGATGAATCAACACAACGCCAATGACAATGATAAGCGCGAGGTACAGAAATTTGAAGGCCGCAAACCGTGAAAAGCCAAGCCCCGTAAACGTATCCAGAAAAAGACCCGCAATGAAAGAACCGCCCGCTCCGGCAATTCCAAAACAAATGAAGTACACGATTCCCATGTCAAGCATATATTTTGTGGGAATAAGCCCCAAAAAATAGGTTTGAGCGATGCCTTCCGCGCCAAGAAAGCTAAAATTGAGCATAAAAAGCAGGATTGCCAAGAAAATAACCGCCACTGTCGCATTGTCTGTAACGCCTCCCGGCAAAAGCGCAATCGGAAGCATGCTTATAAAGCCAAGAATCGTGCAAATAATGAAAAGAGGCTTTACACCGATGCGATCAACCAAAAATTTTGTCGCAAACCCAACGGAAAGCTGCCCCAATCCTCCGAACACCGTGTATAACACGACCATGCTGTCGTTCTGATGGAACACTTCGCGGCAATATACAACGGCGAAAATTCGCGCGACGCCGGAAGCGAGCGCGGTCATAAAAAGAATCGCCATAAATTTTTTAAACGGAGCGTCAGAAAAAGATTCTTTGAGCATGTCGCCGAAATTCACCTTTTTGGCGGTTTTGTCTGTTTCTGGATCGGGCAGTTTTCCGAGCATAAGCCCGCTTATCACGCCGCTGGCAATACCGGCCACGATGAGAACGGCGTAAAGGGCGAGCGGCGGATCCTGCCAGAATGATAGAATCATGGCGACGGCAAGATTGGTCAGCATGCCAAGCCCCGCGTTGATTATCTGGATGAGGGTCATATAGCTGCCCCTATCCGGACCGGAAGCCAGCGCGTCAAGCACCGGATTATTGCCTATCATGCCAATACCGCGGTTCAAATGGAAACAAAACGTACCCAGCACCGTAAGCCCAAGCGCAATGTCCCTATGACCGGCCTGAAACACAAAGGGGGCGGCTATAAGAGGCGTCATAGTCAGTGACCGTAGAATCCACGTCCAACAATACACCTTCATAATCGACAACAACCTTGCAAGCATCTTTCCAACTGGAAGAAAAAAATAAGCCACATAGACGAATGCGCTGATAATGCCGATAACGGTCGAAGAGGCGTCCATCCTCATCGCCAAAATAGTGATCAAACTGCCGGCAAGAAGCGTATAGGAAAAAGCGTTGAAAACATTAAATATATTGTACAATGAACGCGCCTTGCCAAGGCGGTAAGGCGATAGACCAGCAGACATATATAAAAGATACCGCTTTTAAAGGAGATGTTCAAGACAATAACCGTAATGTTAAAAATAGCGGCAAATGATCGCTCAATCCGTTTCCTGTTTTCGGATTATACGACGCCGGATAGCCGTAAGCATTGATGAACGGCTCGGCGTTTATCACCGAACACGAATCAAAATCCCAGCCCGCGCCGTCAAACAATGGGGCGTTCAAAAGAAAATGATCTATCGTTTCCCATGCGTCATGGTAATTATACGATCCGCCGGATAATTCAGATGACCACGGCGAATAAAAAACCGCCGGAGCAAACGCCCAGCCGCCGCTTTCTGAAAAATACTGCGCCTCCGGCGGCTTCTTCTCGCTTATTACAAGAAAATCCGTACACGGCGCGCTTTCAACGCCTCTTAAAACCAATGCGGCGGCTCCCGAATCGTCTGGAAGCAATGCCGTAACAACCTTATTGCCTTGCCGGTAAAATTCATCATAATTTTCATTCAAGTCGCCCATTACAACAATCGGCGCGCTGGCGTATCCCGTCGCATCGCCTTCCCGCCGTATGTCCGACGCCCGTCTTGCAATGACGCGGGCCGCTGATCTCCGAATTTCTTCGGTTTCCGCGTCTCCGCCCAGCTTCGACTTCCAATGGCACAAAAACAAAGCCAGCGGCTTTTCTTCAACCGCAACCCAAACTTCCAATACCGGACGCGGGATAACCGTCCCTTGATTTGAGAGCGAATGAACTCTTGTCAGCGTAAACGGGAACCTGCTCAACACCCCTATCCCAAGCGACGCGCCTTCGTTGTTGCCAAAAAAAGTCCAGTGATACCCATGATCTTTGAGATAATCATTGGCAAGGTCTTCGATAATTTGAGATTTTTCCACCTCTATCAATGCAAGAATATCAGGCGTCTCTTTCAAAGAATCAAGGGCATGGGCAATGTTGTTCAGCCGGGCGCGGTATTTTTCCTCTGTCCAGCCCGCGCTGTCAATATATTCCTCGTATTCATACCCGTCTTCGGTTCCGTCAAAGAGAGCCTGTACATTCCACGTCGTCATATGCAAAACGCCCGCATCCTGTTTTTTTTCGGCGGAATAGTCCTGCGGCAATCCATTGCCGCAGGCGTTGCAACCGGCAAGAATCAACGGCGGCAACAAATACATCCATACTTTCATCGCGCCTCCTTTTATGTGGTACATTATAAAAGAGCGTTGAGATGCGGGGCGCTTTAAATGCGCTTCGAGTGGAGCGTACTATTTTGCCGTAAACACGCCTGCGTATCTGCGTCGGGATAGTTCATGTATAAGCGAACGCATCCCCTGCGCTTAGGATACGATGACTCCATCGCTGACATTCCGCTGTTCGGAACGGTACACTAGTATTCCGCTGTGGATTTTTGCGGCGCTTTGTACCACAAAAACCACGATTATCGGAATCCCGCGAACCTTTGGTTGCGAACTTTTGCTTCGATGTCAGTTTGCGCGGCAAGAAATCGACTAACCGGCGATTTCTTGGGATTTTATGCGCGAAGCGCAACAAGTACACCGCCAAACCGACAGGCTTCCATGTCACCTTTACGGCGGGCTGTTCCGTCGTTTCCACGCTCGTTATCCAACTGTTGCAATAGGTCAGCTTCCCCGTCTCCCCATTTCGGACGCTCATTTCCAGAGAACTTGAATGGTTCCCGGCCCACGCTCTCGTTTTAGCATGAAATTTTGACGCTTTGAATTGCCATTTCTGAAACAACCGTATTGACATTTTTTTGAGAATTATTTATTATAGAAAAACTGTTTCTAACAGGCGCCCACAGCGTACGGATAAATTGTTGGGAAAGGCGTCCTGAATTTATGAGAAGAAGCGGCTTTTGACCGCTTCTAAAGATTCTACTTAAAATTTTTTAATAAGGAGGAACCTACTATGGCTCAGGCAGGCGGCGGGAAAAGTAAAAACTCCCGTACGGCGGTTACGACCCAGAAATTTTTCTGTTCCTGTGGCGGAGAAGTTAAGATGAAAGAGTTATTCCAGGGCGGCAAAAGGAAATGCATCGCCGAATGTTTAAAATGCAAGCGGATAGAGCGACGGCCGACGGATTTCATCTGATTTCGGTTGTTTTTATTGTTATTTGAGAGTGGTAAATTCTCCCAAATTCATGTTTTTATGAATTTTTTAAAATTTTCCACTATGTATAGTGCCTTCGATTCGTCATATAACACTATATGTAGCGTCTTTTAAGAACTTGCCACTCTCAATATTGTTAGAACTAAGGAGAAAATTTTTGGCAAGAAAATACAGTTCCGCTGAAAAGCGGCACAGACAAAGTGAAGAACGCCGGTTGAGGAATAAATCCGCGCGGAGTTCGGTGCGTACCAGCATAAAGAAATTCGTAGTGCTGGCTCATAAAAAAGAGGTTTCTGGAGCGGAAGCGGCTCTGAAAGAAATGATTAAAAAGATCGATACCGCCGCGCAGAAGGGCATTATAAAGAAAAATACGGCGGCGCGTAAAAAATCAAGGATGCAACGGCTTTTTAATACGCTTAGAGCCGCTCAGTAATAGAAAAATGACAGCTAAAAAATATACGAAAGCGGATATTCTTGACGCGATTTACAGCAAGATCGATCTTGACCGCAACGATGTCAAGCGTATTATTGATATGTTGATTGAAGAAATAAAAGAGGCTCTTGTAGACCGCAAAACCATTGAATTGCGGGGATTTGGGACATTTGAAGTGCGTGTACGGAAGGGCAGGCAAAAAGCCCGCAACCCAAGAACTGGTGAAACCGTGTCCGTTGAGGCTCATGGCGTAGCGGCTTTTAGGCCGGGCAGGGATTTAAAACAGGCTGTGTGGGAGCTTGGAGAGGAAAAACCTGCGAAAACAACCAGAAAAGAATGAATATTCAGGCGAGAAAAGGTCTGTTCCTTACCAACGTAGCGGCGCTTGCATTAGGCGTAGCGTTGTTTGCGGGCGCCTTTCCCAATCCCTTTTTTAAGAATGGAGCGCCTTTTCTTGCATGGATAGCCTACGTTCCGGTTTTTTGGCTCATTTCCAGGACAAGCGTCGTCGGCTCTGTTTTGTGGGGAGCCGTGTACGGGTATGCGGCGTATGGGCTTTTCAACTACTGGTTGGGCGCGTTCCACCCCCTTGCGGGCGTTATTGTCTGCGCCATTTACCTTGTTTATCTGGCGATTCTTTTTCTTCTTCTAAAAGCGGCGGTGACGCTGTTTCCCAGGCGTGGTTACATACTCCAATGGCTGTTGTGGCTTTGTTTTGAATACCTCAGAACACAGGGTTTTCTTGGCTACGCCTATGGCATCACCGGCTATTCCCAATGGCATATTCTTCCTATTATACAGATCGCGGATATTTTTGGCGTATGGGGCGTGTCCGCGCTCGTTGTGTTCCCTTCCGCATGGATCGCATCGGCTTTGACGCCGCAGGCGGTAAAAGACACGGTTCCGTATAAAAAGGCGCGGTATAAGCCCGATCTCATTCCACTATGCGTGTGGGCGTTCTGTTTGGCCGGGTCGCTTGTATACGGGTTTGCCGCGCGGAAAGACTATGCCGCAGAAAAAACCGCCCGCATAACTCTCATCCAGCACAACACGGATCCGTGGCTTGGCGACATTGTTGAGTACCGCAGGAATTTTGAAAAGCTCACCCGTCTTTCCGATGATGCGTTGCGCGAAAACCCGGATCTAGTGGTGTGGTCAGAAACCGCGTTCGTGCCGCGCATCTTCTGGCACCAAACCTACCGCGATGACGAGGCATCATGGCTTTTGGTGAAAGATCTGCTTGATTATCTTGCGAGGCAAACCACGCCTTTTGTAATCGGCAACGACGACGGACGGCGGGAACCCGATAAAAATCCAAATGCGGACGAAAAATACCGCGTGGATTACAATGCGGCGCTTCTTTTTGAAAGAGGCGCCATAGTACAGCAGTATCGAAAAAACCATCTTGTGCCTTTTACCGAATATTTTCCATATCGAAAGCAACTTCCTTTCTTCTATAAGCTGTTGAAAGAGGCGGACACCCATTTTTGGGAGAAGGGAACCGAACGGACGGTTTTTGAAATAAACGATCTTAAATTTTCAACGCCCATCTGTTTTGAAGACACTTTCGGCTATCTTTCCCGCAGTTTTGTGAAAAACGGCGCGGAACTCATTGTGAATCTCACAAATGACGCTTGGTCGAAAAGCCTGTCCGCGCAAATGCAACACCTTGGCATGGCGGTCTTCCGCGCCGTGGAAACCCGCCGCTCCCTGGTACGCGCCGCCGCGTCCGGCCAAACCTGCGCCATAGACCCCAATGGCGATATCCTCGCAATGGCTGAGCCGTTCACCGAAGCGCAGCTTACGGTTGCGGTACCGGTTATGCGCGAGACCTCGCTCTATGTCAAATACGGCGATTTCCTGCCCTTTGTGAGCATGGCCGCCGTGGTTGTGTTTATAATATTTGGACTGATTATGAGAAGAGCGGGGAAAATCCTATCGTGAGAGAGCGATCATAGCCGCGCCTGTAGCGAATCTATTCTATTCATGGGAAACGCCCGACGTCTTTGTCTCCTGGGTCAAGCGGTTTCCGGACGCCACTGTCCCGCATACTGCCCCTTCTGCGGCGAGGCGGTAAAAAAATGGTGAAGCGGGACGGCAGAACGTTTGCGTATGCGTCGGAAAGCCTGTGGAAACAGATCAGAAAAACACTGTTGCAGTTCATATTAAAACGAGAGGTTTTGAAACATGCTCATTTCTATATAAATATGATCATGAAACAACACAAAAACAAAACCGTAGAGCCGCGCGCCTATATCTTCCATCATCTGGGTTGCCGCACCGAGGACATTTTCGAACATCTGCGCCTCTCTCATTTGAGGGAAAAAGAGGGGGGTAAGATATGTGGGGGCGATTATCGGTGATATTTAATGGAAGCGTTACGAACTGGAAGGGATAAAGGACGCGGAGGCCACGTCAATCGCGGTCGTCCCTTCACACATGGGCAAGCTCAAATATAAGATAGAACATATATCGAAAAAGAGGTTGGCCACAATCTTTCAGTAGGCGGGAACACTGCCGCCATAACCGGAAAATATGCTTGACTTTGCATCGCTTTAACTTGTATAGAGCGGCGCACATGCATGGAGCGTATAAAAACTCCTCTTTATTAAAAATCCGTTGTTTGTGAGAAAAACTACTATTGTGGGGGCGCTGACCCGTTATGCAACGGAATCGCCTCCGCGCACATTCCACAGTGCAACGAGATTACACACGCTAAACAGCATAGGCCATATTCTCATCATCCGGTTTTGACCTGCGGTCGCGGGTCGTATATCCGGCGCGCGATGCGACGTTTAAAATATACTTGCGCATCAAACGCCTGCGCCATGCGCAGTTCAGGCCGACGAACAGCGCTTTGAAGGACGATGCGTAACGACGCATCATGCTGTTATTCTGATAATATGCGTATAATCTCTTCCGGAGTTGTCGCACGGAGAATCTGATTCCGCTTCTCTTCACTCTTAAACAGCAAACTCACTTCAGCGAGAAATTGAAGATGCGGTCCCGTCTGCTCAACCGGAGAAAGCGTCATAATGAAAATACGGCATGGCTTGTGATCCAGTGAGTCAAAATCAACAGGCTCATCTGAAATCCCAATACACGCGACTAAGTTCTGCAAGGTTTGGCTTTTGCCGTGCGGGATCGCTATGCCGTGTTTCATACCCGTAGACATCTTGGTTTCCCGCTCCATAACTGCCGCAAGCGCGGCGGCGCGATCAGTTATCTTGTTTGCCGCCACCAAGATATCAAGCAACTCATTGATAATGTCTTCTTTTGAAGAACCTTTTAAGTGCAAACAGATTGTCTCTTTAGTAAGCACGCTCTTTAAATTTATACTCATAGTAAAAGTATAAACGACTCGTATCCAAAAGTCAAGTGAGAGTGTTCCAAAACTTTAATTTTCGAGAGAATCTCACGTTTGTGTAATGAACCTCCCCGTGGCATGGCGGCGTCTGAAACGAAAATGTACGACAAGGAATTTACGCGAATGGCAACTCGCTTTTTTTTCGGGTTTATGCTATTATCAGCGCATGGCTTATACCGATCTGCAACACTTCATTAACACGCTGGAACGTGAAGGAGAACTCAAACGCATCACGGCGGAGGTTGATCCCGCGCTGGAAATCAGCGGGATTGCAAACCGCGTTATGAAGGAAGGCGGTCCCGCCCTGCTCTTTGAACGGGTAAAGGGTTCCGGTTATCCTCTGCTCATCAATGCGATGGGGAGCGAACGCCGCATGGCGCTCGCGCTGGGCGCAAAGAGTCTTGACGCAAAAGCAGCCGAAATCGAAGATCTCATAGCGTGGATATGGCAAACGGCGCGGAATTTTTCCAGCATTCCCGCCTTGATGAAAGCTCTGCCGGAAATCCTGCCCGAATTGCCGAATCTCGTGAAATCCGGTTTGAGTTTGCTTCCTAAAATAATCCGTCATCCGCTTTCCCAGGAAATCGTTGACGATGAGTCCGGTTTTGAAAGCCTGCCGGCGCTCAAATGCTGGCCTCTGGACGGCGGACGTTTTCTCACACTGCCCCTTGTCTGTACAGATGATCTGGAAACGTGTGTCCACAATGTTGGCATGTACCGTATGCAGATTTATGACAACCGCACCGCCGGCATGCACTGGCATATCCATAAGGACGGGGCGCATTTCTTTGAAACATACCGGCGGCGCGGGCAAAGAATGCCGGTCGCCGTCGCCCTTGGTTGCGATCCTGCGGTAACGTACGCATCCACAGCGCCATTGCCGGAAGGCGTTTGGGAAATGCTTTTCGCCGGCTTTTTGCGGGGGAAACCTGCGGTGGTATGCAAGGCGACTTTGAGCGATTTGCTTGTGCCGGCGGACGCGGAATTCATCCTTGAAGGGTATGTCGATCCGAATGAAGTCCGTATGGAAGGTCCCTTCGGGGATCACACGGGTTTTTATTCTCTGGAAGACGAGTATCCGGTGTTTCACCTTGAGCGCATCACGCGGCGGAAAAACCCGGTGTATCCGGCTACCATCGTCGGTCGTCCGCCCAAAGAGGACTGCTGGATGGCGAAAGCCACCGAGCGCCTGTTTCTGCCTTTGCTCAGGCAGCTTTGCCCGGAAATCGTTGACATCAACATGCCGGTCGAAGGCGTCTTTCACAACTGCGTTATTGTTTCCATTAAGAAGCGTTTTCCCGGACACGCCCGCAAGGTGATGCATTTTCTGTGGGGGATGGGGCAGATGATGTACGCAAAGCTCCTCGTTGTTGTAGACGCGCATGTGGATGTACAGGACTTGTCCGAGGTCGCGTGGCGCGCGTTCAACAACATTGACGCCCGCCGCGATCTTGTATTGAGCGATGGCCCCCTTGATGCGCTCGATCACTCTTCGCCTCTGCCCCGCTACGGTACGCGGCTCGGCGTTGACGCGACACGCAAGGGGCGGGACGAGGGACACAGCCGCCCGTGGCCGCCGGAGATCGCCATGGACGCGGATATTGAGGCTTTGATTGCCCGGCGCTGGAATGAATATGGACTGTAGAATCAGGTTTTTTAAACTGTTGAAAACCGCGCGTCTCGTAGGCGAAGCCGTGATGTTCCGGCATACGCTGTTCTCTCTGCCTTTTGCGATAACGGCGATTTTGCTTGAGACCGATGGGCATCCCGATCCCAAGAAGGCGATCCTCATCCTGATTGCGGCTACGGCGGGCAGAAACGCGGCGAACGCCCTCAATCGCGTGATTGACGCGGATATTGACAAAAAAAATGAACGTACCTCGAACAGGCGCATTCCCAGAGGGGAACTTTCAAAGAAAACGCTGCTCGTTTTTGCGTTCGTGTTATGCGTTGTTTTGGCAATTGCCGCGTGTATGCTGAATTGGCTCTGCGTCATACTCCTTCCGGCGGCGGCTTTTCTCATCGGCGGTTACTCGTTCTCAAAGCGTTTCACTTGGCTCTGCCACTACTGGCTTGGACTTGCGTGTTGTTGCTCGGTTATGGGGTCTTTTCTGGCGCTTACGGGGCATTTCGCTGTCCGTTACTTTGCGCTTGCGCTCGCCCACTGCCTCTGGGTCGCGGGATTCGACATCATTTACGCGCTACAGGATATAGAATTCGACCGCATGGAACGCCTCCACTCAATTCCGGCGCGTTTCGGCGATAGGAACGCTCGCATCATCGCGGCGGCTTCCCATCTTGGAAGCGTCGCCGCCTTGTGTTTAGCGCCGGTATTTTGGCGTGTATCGGACGCCTATCTCACCGCCGTCGGAATTTCAGCGCTTCTTTTGGTTGCGGAACATATTATCGCGCTTGGCAAGACAGGGTTGTTTCATATAAATAAGGAGCGGCGCATACGCATAGCGAGTTATTCCATCAACGAGATTGTACCGCTTGTCATCCTTCTTGGCGCGGCGATAGATATATACACCTGAACGGGCGCGAATGAATGCGGCGTATGCCCCGCGCTAAAAATTTGGAAATTGTTCTCGTTCAAGGGCGCTGCCTATCCAAATGTTTTCGCCTAGATAACTCTCTTTCCGCCCCTCTATGAGTATCTGAACTTTTTTCACTGTGGGAAATTCGGTCGCCGTCCATAGCACCTGGTTGATCTGCCCGGCGTAGCCGTCCTTGCCGTGCGTGTTGTAAAGAAATTCTTCGTTAAAGTTGACGTAGGCGATCCCTTGCTGAATGGCGACCGACAATAGTTCCGTTCCTTCCGGAATGAGAGAGATGAGCCGTCTCTCTTCTTCGATTTTAGACAACCCGGCCAAAAGCGCCCGCAAGGTTGCGGCGAGGGGAGCATCCGTGTCGGGCAACATGCGTTTCACCGCTATACGGTGAAGGTTGCCGTTTTGATCTATCGAAAGAAAATAAAGCGTTCTCGCCTGTTCATTCAGCGCTTCAGCAGGCGTTTCGCCAGTCGATTTGCCAAGCGTTTCAGCAGGCGTTTCGCCAGAATCGGGAACGGTGAGAGGCTGCATCACATCCGGCGCAAGCTGTTCAATGGGAATGGGCGGCAATTCCAGCACAGGATTTTCAATGGCAGGATTCTGCGCCAGAGGCGGCGCAGACTGCATTTCGGACATAGCATCTTCTGTTTCAGCCGGAGCGGAGACAACCTGCTGTCTGAGAAAGCTCGGAAGGTTGATTCCCAAACTGTACAGATTGGAAAGAATCACCTTTCGATTGAAAACCAAAAGTAAAATCAGCGCAACGGCAAAAATCAGCCAAAAGACGACGCCCGGATGCCGCGCTAAAGATAATTTTTTTCGACTACGCATACCTTTTATAAGATATACCAAAAAGATGATGCGGTCAAGTTTTTTATTCGCAATGATGTCTAATATCGCGCCCTAAAAAGCGGCCATTTAGGGTGAATTTTTCTTGCTCGCCTCAATAAATTCACAGCGAATTTTCTAAAATAAAAATTTCTGGTAAAATTACTAATATAAAATTTTTTTTTGTGATATAATAAAATTGTTTTCTTGTAGTGGAGGAACATTATGAAAGCACATCCTATACAGGTCGTTGCGCGGACGGCGGCCAGTGCCATCGCCTTGTCAGTCTGCATATCGCTTATAGCCGCGCTTTTATCCTGTAAGAGCGGTCCCGATGAGGCCGCGCAAGGCGCGTTGAAAGACGCTCAAGATAAAATGGAAACGGCGCGTAAACAAGCTATGGATTTTGGAGGAGATGTCTACGCCGCTGACGAGTGGAATGCCGCGGAAACGCTGTATACCGCCGCTAAAAATTTGCCGCTCGTTACCATGCAGGATTATCAGGCGGCAATCCCTCAATTCGACGGCATTTTCAATAGTTACATGGATGTTTTTAATAAAGCCGCGCCCCGGTACGTTGAAGCGCGTAAAACCCTGATTGCATCCGTCCGTCAAGAGGCGGTTGACGCGGGCGCGGAAACATACCTTGCGCGCGAACTGTCCGCCGTGGATGAACTGGATAAAAATTCTCTCACTCTGTATGCAAACGGCGATTATTACGGGTATCAAGCCGCGTCATTTGAATCGGAAAAACGTTACGGACTTTTGAAGACGGAAGCCGCGGCGCTTTCCCTTAAAAATGAGATTATCGCCAATACATTCGACCGTTTTGATCCGGATGCTCTTGACGCCGCCAACGAGGGACTTGCGGCGGCGGAAACGGCGTATGCGGCGAATGATCTGGACGCGGCGCAGGGCGCGGCGAATGACGCGCTGGCAAAATACCAGCAGATTCTTGCCAATGGGTGGAAAAGTTACGCCGGCGAGCAACAGCCGCGCGCGGAAGCGGCGCGAGCAGACGCGGCGGCCGTTCATGCCGACATCGCCTTGAAAGACGATTTTGACGCGGCGGACGCGGCGTACAATCAGGGCGTCGCCGATTATGATGGGGAAAGCTATCAGGCGGCGGCGGATTCATTTGTCAAAGTTCAACCTATGTTCGCCGCGCTTGCCAAAACTGCGGGCGATCAGCAAAAAAACGCCGCAACTGCGTTGCAGGCGGCTCAAAAAGTGGTGTCCGCCAGTCAGAAGAAGGCGGATGCGCTTCCCGAAGCCGCCAACAACGAATTTCTGGTAAAGGCGAATGAACTGCTTGCGGCGGCTCAATCAAGCCTTGACGAGGGCGACTATGCGGGGACGGTTGCGGCCGCTTCAGAAGCTCAGAAAAACGCCGGCCTTTCCGACGCCCATGTGGCCCAGCGACAGAAAATGAAAGCCGCAAATGATGCGCTTGCGGCGGCGAAGAAGCAGATGGACGGCGTGCCTCCCGACGTCCAGAAAAAATATGCGCCCTTGTACAACACAGCGACAGCGGCGTATGCGGACGCTCTCAACGCCCAAAAAGCGCAAAACTGGGATACCGTAGCGGCGGATGCGAAAAAAATCAACAACACGGTGGTCGCAATAACCAAAGCGAAAGCCGCCGATGACGCGGCGGAAAAGAAAGCCTCGGACGCCGCCGCGGCCGCTCTTGCCGCGGCGAAAAAACGGCTTGACGGCGTAAGCGCGGACGCCCGGAAGCAGTTTGCGACTCAATGCGGCGCCGCGTCGTCCGCTTACAACGACGCGACGAAGGCGCAGACCGCGAAGGATTGGACTGCGGTGAACGCAAACGTAGCGAAAGTAAACGACGCCCTTGATCAACTCGACAAAGCCGACGCCGCGGCCATTGCCGTTGCGGAAGCCCGGCGTAAAGCCGAAGAAGAGGCTGCCCGTGCTGCTGAAGAAACCGCGCGGCTCGCAGCCGAAACGCAGCAAGCCAACACCGCGACCGCCGCCCTTGCCGCAGCCAAAGGCCGCCTTGATTGGGCGGCCGCCATTGGCGCCGCGGAGCAGTACCCTGAGCCTTATGGACAAGCCGCAGCCGCTTACAATGACGGCGAAGCGGCGCTTGCCGCTCAAGAGTGGGATAAGGCGTCAACAGATGCGCGGACGATTGTAACTCTAGTTGACGGTATCGAGGCGCAGAAAAGCGGCGAGGCGGCTGAAGCCATGTCCATAGCAAAAGAACGCCTCGACTGGGCTGAGGGCGTCAATGCTGAGGAGAATTACCCGGATAATTTCGCCCAGGCGACCAGCAGTCACGCAGCCGGCGTTGACGCGCTTGCGGCAAAAGATTGGAACGGGGCTATTATCGCGGCGGACGGCGTTATGACCGCTCTCGCATCGGTTTCCGTACAGCAAAAACCATCGCCGCTTCCCGCCCAGTACACGGTGCAATCATGGGAAGCCACCCGCGATTGTCTTTGGAATATAGCCGGTTATCCGTGGGTTTACAACGATCCCTCCCAATGGAGACGGCTCTACGAAGCGAATCGTGACAAATTGCCGAATCCCAATAACTCAGACCGCATTGAAAGTGGTACGGTGTTAGACATTCCAAGCATTTCCGGAGAAGTTCGTGAAGGCATGTGGGAGGAAGGCAAGGTGTACGAGCCGCTCGCACGGAATAACAGAAGTTCTATAAGAGGCTCCGATGGCATTTTGGTTTAGAAGAGAACCTCTGACAACTAGTTTTAGATTCGTTGTCAGAGGTTTTTACTCTGGAACTTCTGGCGACTCAATGAGTTTCCAGCGGTTCCTTGAATTGAGATTTATAAGAGGAACATGCTGAACAACAAACCAACGCCAGTCGTTTGTACTGCCTGTTGCGGCGGATCCGATAAAAGCAGGCGGAAGACTGCGCCGACGCTCAATAAGACGCTGAAAGGACGGTATCATGTACGCCGGCAGGGTTGAAGCGGACTTTGCCGCAGCGCACTTTCTTTCTCACTATCACGGCAAATGCGAGAACTTGCATGGTCATAATTACCGCGTCCGGCTCTATATACGCGGCGATACGCTTGACTGTGGCGGCATGCTGGCCGATTTTGCAACGCTGAAACAATGCCTTAAAGCGGCGCTCGATCCGCTTGATCATACAAACCTCAACGATATGGAGATTTTTATGCGAAATCCGAGCGCTGAACGCATAGCCCGCTATATTTTTGAGCAGGTTGAAAAGGCATTGCCCACTTACGACATAAAACCTGAATTGTTGCATGCGGTGGAAGTGTTTGAAACGCCAGTGAATATGGCGCGGTATGAGCGGTGATCACGAATCCCACGAACAAGGCGCAATGAAGGTTGCTCCGCTCCGTTCGTATGGTTCGCGTTTAGAGCGGAACGGCGGGGCAACGTAAGATTGTTGTCTGAGATTTAGGAACCGCGCAAAAATAAAATGTGGAGCATGTTATTTCCGCACGGTTCCTTAGTCAAATAGCGTCCGCTGATCGTCACGCTTCTTCGCCGAACAGACCCGCAAGATATGCCGGTACATCGACCTTGATAGGCATAAGGTACAGGTTAAACCCCCGTTCTTTGCAGAAATTAATCATCTGCTTGCCGAAACGTACATTCCACTCCATAGCCGGTTCAAAACTATTGGGAAACACCGCGCGGTTGCGCTTTTCCCAATAGTTGCGGCTCTGCGGCAAGACAACCGGAGAGACGCCCCAAAACACTTCTTTGCCTTCAAGATATTCAGCGTATATTTCAAGAAGCCTGAGATCAAAGAAAGGCTGACTCATAAATCCTATGGCGCCGGCGTCTTCTTTTTCCCTCAGATAGTCAAACTCATATCTGATATTCGACCGGTACGGATCAAATGCGGCGTAAATCCTCGTCTCCGGCAATTCTTTCTTGAGTTTCTTGATAAACGGGACGGTTTTCGTGGGATAGATTTTGTGAGAAGCCGCTTTTTCAGGCGGATCCCCCGCGATGACAAGAATGGTTGATATGTTGTTTGAGCGGAAAAATCCGGCGAGCGGAAAGGGCGTTTCCATATCAAAGTCTATAGCCCTGATATGAGGAATAAAGATTTTGTCTGGCAGTTCTGCGGCAAGACTAGCGCTCGCATCCCATGAACGCAAGGGAAACCGAAGCAAATCTGGAATATTGACGCTATTTATAGAAGGGAAATTTCGTACAATCCCAAGTGTCTGAACGAGCGCTTCGGCGTTCCGGGGAACGGTTTCAAGAGATACCAGCATACAGCCTCAACTCAGCGCGGAAGACCGTCGTCCCGCCGGCATTCTGCGGCGCGTTTTGGACATTTTTTTTCCTGCCCTCATAAGCAAAGCTGGCAAAGCCAGTGGAGCCTTGTTCGATAGGCGCTTTCCACAATTCAACCGTTTCATTCACCTTCGCTTCGCTTATGTAATTGATGTCCAGCCTCATGCTGTCAGCCTTGACCAACATGTACGGATCCGTAACATCTTGAATCCACTGCACATAGCGTGCGTTGTTTACATGTCCGTTGTAATCAATGTCCGAATAACAAGACGTTCGTTCCCCTGCAAGCGCCAGATTCTCCCGTGCGGCAAGGCTTACGATTTCGTTCAACGCATCACACCCGTCGTTTTTGGGCAACGTCTCCACGATAGGCTGGGGGCGCAGAGGGCGATGGGTCTCAATGTCAACGACCAGCCAGCCGCTCCGTCCCCGTACAAGGACATTGCCCGCCGCATCCCGAATATCGTAGTCCCTTTTGGCGAAGAGCTTTTCCCAGCTTCGGGGCCAACTCCGTACTATTATTTTTTCACGGAATTTGGGGCGCTTTTCTATAAGCGCCCCGATCCGCGAAAGAATCCATGCCTGCCTACTCTGCGCCAAAGCCGCGCGTCCTACTCCCAACTCCTCCGCATGGTTAATTGCGGCTTCCTGAAAGTAGTCAAACGTTCTCGCCAGCGTAAGCCGGTCCGATGTGTCAATATCCCCGAAACCAACGGAGATTTCCTGCATGCCAATATCTGCCATAACAACCTCTCTAACATACGGTGAAAGCGCCGCCGCTGACACGTTCGGCGAACGTTGTCCGGCAAACGACGTTCGTTATTCCTTGTTTTTCGAATCGGATCCCGACGGGTTTGAAAAAATTTGAAGCAACCGAATAATATCATAAATTTTTTTGTAACAGTTCTGGAGCGTTACAAGGATATCAACCTCCGTCGACGCCTCCAGTTCTTTCCAATTTAAGATAAATTCGTACTTTTTTTGTTGCTTGTCATCAATAAACGCCTTAATATATCTTCCGATGACGATAAGCGATTGCCCCGTGCTGCTGATGATGTCTTGAGCCTCGTTGTTTATGGTTTTGAAAAGATTATTAGAGTACTTTATATAACTTTTCTCACGCTCTGATTTTGCTATGTACAATCTGAGTTTATCGCCATATTCGGTGGACAAGGCGAGCGACCGGTCAAAAGCGTTGATTTTTCTGAGAATTGCCGAAATCAAATGAACCGCTTCGGACATATGCTGGGATAAAGGATGATTCGCCCACTGTCCTTTCACTAAAAAGAGATCAACAATAGGATATACGTCATTCTTGAAAATAGTTTGCATGAAAGCTCTGAGATACCGCAGTTCAATAGTATGGGTATAGCCGTTAAGTTTTCTTGCAAAATACAACTCATTCGCTTCATCCGTGTAATTTGTAAGTTTATCGATCATCTCCACATCGCCGAAAATTTGCGTTGCAATCGCAGAAACCACCGAGTTTTTCCTCATGGCGAGGAGTTTCTCTAAGGCTTCCTGCGCTTCAAGACGCCTCTCCTCCAGCCACGCTTCAACAATGTGTTCCTTGGGAATGGTTGGCTTTACCTGCCACACCGGAGATTTTTCGACAAAACGTACAATAAGCAGGAAAATGCTTGAACTCTGTACATCCTGTAGTTTGACAAGCAACTTATTCCACTGTTCAATAGAAATGATTTCCACATTTTTGTACGCGTTGATTATCTTGATTGCGCGTTTCCAATCCAAATCTATGTCCATGGCATACGCCACTTCCATAAAATCTTTGAGATTGCCGGAAATTTTCTCTCCAAGCGTTTTGGTGAATTGCGGTTGATAGTCAAAGTCGTTTTCCGGCATGTTATTGTCGAATCTTACGAGCAAATCATAGTAATTAAAGATAACAAAGTTGATTAAGCGCAGAATGATATTATAAGATTTATCAATATGTTTAATGACGTTGAGGTCAAAAGCCTCAGACAAGGCGGCAAGCTCCTTTTTTATCTGAACCCCCAGCATTTCAGGACGCATGGTCTTTCCCCGTTCCGTGATAGCTTCAGCCGTAAGAGTCTCGATCATGCCGAGCAGTTTTTCATTCATAAAACTCTCGACAACGTACGCTTTGAATTGCGGAACTTGCATCGTTTTTTGCAGGAATACTTGAGCCTTGCCAATAGACTTATAAATATCGAAGAAAAATTTAGCCATCTCAACTTCAGCTTCTTCAGTTTTTATTTTAAGAAATTTTTTATACCTGCTTTGGCTGATGTCATGCGCCATCATTGTTAATAATTTTTTTCTCTCAACTTCACGCTTTGTTTTTTGTCCGCGCAACTGTGAGAAAAGAGCTTGCAATTTTTCAAAAAAAAATAAAGCCATCTTTCTATGATAGACCTCACCAGGGGGAAATCAAATCTACCTTCCGGCGATTATCCAAAAAGCCGGATGTTTTGGTTTGAAGATTAAAATTCCACCTGCCGTTCCATAACACACCCCCTAGTAATAATTCGAGACTGTTTCAAAATGTCAAATTTAAAAGCGCCTCATTCGCCGCCCTGTAAAAACCGTATGATTTGCGGGTTTGCAATTCAAAAGCAAGAAGCTTTGGAGGCGGGTTTAAACCGGCATACATTTCAGTCTTTGATATTGTACTTCTTGCGGAAGCGTTCAATACGACCCGCAGTGTCCACCAGCTTTTGTTTGCCGGTAAAAAAGGGATGGCACGCCGAGCAAATTTCAACGGTGAGTTTTTTAACCGTTGAGCGAGTTTCAATGACGTTTCCGCATGCGCACGTGATCTTTGTCAATTCATACTTAGGATGAATTCCTGTCTGCATAAGTTACTCCTATTAATAGCGCCGCGCCGGCGCAAAATAAAAATATAATTGTACATTCCCCACACACAGCCCCTTACAAACGATGCGGCGCTTGGGCGCCGCTCCGTCTTTCGGAACCGCTCTAGAGAGCCGCTCTAAAGGCGGAACGGTTCATTCCGCTCCCGCGCCGCCGGTGTTCATCGACTTGAGGAATGCTTCATTATTCTTACTTTTCTTCATTCTGTCAACTATCAATTCGATGATTTCGATGTCATCCATAGGATTGATGACCTTGCGCAATATCCACAGTTTCTGCAACTCGTCTTCGGAGAGGAGAAGATCTTCTTTGCGGGTGCCGGACTTTTTGATGTTGATTGCGGGAAAGAGGCGGCGGTCGGAAATGCGGCGATCAAGGTCGATTTCAAGATTGCCGGTGCCTTTGAACTCTTCGAAAATGACCTCATCCATGCGGCTGCCGGTTTCGATGAGCGCGGTTGATATGATAGTGAGGCTGCCCCCTTCCTCTATGTTGCGGGCGGCGCCGAAGAATCGCTTGGGCTTGTGGAGCGCGTTTGAGTCAACGCCGCCAGAAAGTATTTTGCCGGACGCGGGTACGGTCTGGTTGTACGCGCGCGCCAGACGGGTGATGGAGTCAAGCAGGATAACCACGTCTTTTTTGTGTTCCACAAGGCGCTTCGCCTTTTCAAGCGCCATTTCCGTAACCTGCACATGCCGGGAGGACTGCTCGTCAAAAGTGGAGGAAATCACCTCGGCGCGTACCGTACGCTCCATATCCGTGACTTCCTCCGGGCGTTCGTCGATGAGCAGCACAATGAGGTAGACTTCCGGATGGTTGTAGGTGATGGCGTTGGCTATTTTCTGCATCATGATGGTTTTGCCGGTACGGGGCGGAGCTACGATGAGCGCGCGCTGACCCTTGCCGATGGGACAAAACAGATTGATGATGCGGGTGGATATGTCTTCGCTGACAGTTTCCAAATCGAGCTTTTTGTTCGGATACAGCGGCGTAAGATTGTCGAACGGGATGCGGTTCTGCGCTACGGTTGGAGAATCGTAGTTTACCGTTTCAACATGGAGCATGGCGAAGAAGCGTTCGCTCTCCTTGGGGCTGCGGATTTGACCATAGACCGTATCGCCCGTTTTCAGCGCAAAGAGCCGTATCTGGCTGGGGCTTATATAGATGTCATCGGGTCCGGGCAAGTAGGAGTTCTGGGGGCTGCGGAGGAAGCCGTAGCCGTCCGGCAGAATTTCGAGGGAACCGTAGGCATAGATGACGCCGCCGCGATCCGTGTGGCTTTTAAGAAGGGTGAAAATCACCTCCTGTTTCTTTAAATTGACCAGAGCGTCATGCGAAATGCCGTAATACGATGCAAGTTCCCGCAGATCCATCATGTTGAGCCTGATAAGCTCGTTGATACACAAGCGGGGTTTGCTGGTGTCCTCGTTGCGCGGCTCCGGTTTGCCATAAAGATCAGGCATAGACGGCAATTTCGGTATTGGCAGCGAAAACTGCGAAGTTGAAGCGTCCGAAAAAGAGGGCGCTATGGACTCAGCGCCGCGGTTCTGCGCAATTCGGACGAAGGCGTGGCGCGTCCGCGTCGTTCTCTGGAACGAATCGCCGTTGTCCGCCAATGGCTCCTCCCCATTCATCGCTCCGTTTGCGGCTTTGCCCTCTTTTGTGTCTATCAAAATTTTTTTTGACCTTGCCCTAACGACTACCCTGCCGGGTTTCTCCGTTTCCGCCGGGGCGTCCCAATTGCCTCCCAGTTCTGAGCCGTCCGTCGCCCCTTCCAAGCTCGAAGATTCACTGTCGTTAGGTGAATCTATCGTCAGATTTCTATCCGGCGACTCCTCCGTAATAGACGCTTCCAGGTCTATACCATTATTATTATTCATCAAAGAGAATCCTCCTAAAAAACTTTGGGTTCCATGATATAGTTAGAGAATAAAACATATTTTTTCTTATTTAGTTTGTTCATTATTTTCATTCATTGCTGAAGGACTTCATATACCATTCTTTCGAGGAAAGAAAACGCCGTATTTTGAGACTTTTCCCAATTTTGGAAATATCCCTTTTATTTTTATTTTACACCAATATACCTTTTTGTCAAGGGATAAAACGCTCAAATTTCATGTTTTTATATTTTTGCCGTTGTTGGACCGCTGGTTTTCGTCTAAAAAAGCGGCGATTTGCCGTAAAACCGTTTCCACGGCGCGAAGCCGCACCTCGTTTCTGCGGCCCTCAAAATGAAAATTCGCGGTTCTCACAAGGAAGACGCCTTCTTTTTCACGGATTGCAAGGGCCGTCCATACCGCGCCGACAGGCGTTGAGCCGCCGTCTCCGCCGGGACCGGCCAGACCGGTAACCGCGGCGGACATGTCAGCCGCGCTATGTTCAAGCGCCCCGCGCGCCATCGCCGCCGCGGTTTCCCCGCTTGCCGCTCCGAACCGGCGTATAACAGCCTCATCAACACCGAGAACACTTATTTTCGCGTCCGCCATATAGGTGATGAAGGCGCCCCACAAAACGTTTGACGCGCCCGGAATGGCCGCGATGGCGCCGGACACAAGCCCCGCGGTACACGACTCTGCGGTGACAAGCGTTTTTGAACACGCGGCGAGTTTTCGGACGACCTCCGCTGCGATTTCATTCATCCCTGTTCGCGGGTTTGTCCCCGAAGCTCCGCTTTTATCTCTTCCATAGGACGGGAAAATATCTCAATTTCCTTATCAACGCCAGTCATGTTGCATTGTCCTTCAAAGATAACATTGTCTCCGATGCGGATGCGGGCCATAGTAAGATCCCCATACATTTCCGCGCCTGGAAACAGGTCAACCTTATCGGTGGCTCTGACCATGCCGACGACCCGTCCATGTACGGTGAGCGACCTTACAAATATGTGATCCGCCTCGACAACAGCCCCTTTATCAACAATGAGCGCGCCTTGGGCGTCTATGGTTCCATGGAATTTCCCTCTTATGCACAGGGTTTCCTTAAATTTGAGCAGTCCGTCAAAACTGCTGGTTTCACTAAAGGTCACCACAGACGGTTTATTCTTTTTCTCTGCGTTAGACATAGGCATATAATACCATGATATGGGAAAAAAAGCAAGAGCGCGGCGGCTTTCATAAATGGCTTGCGGACTTGCAATTTTCTCTCAAAATAGTTACACTTCCCGCCATGCGTGTTATAAAATTTGGCGGTACCTCAGTTGGAACACATGGTTCTATCAGGAATATTATTGCGATCTTAAAAAACAAGGAACATGCCGGCGGCGCCCAGGCGGTTGTAGTTTCCGCCTTGTCGGGCGTCACCGACGCATTGATCGATATGGCTCGGAAAGCCTGCGCCGGCGACGAGGAATATAAATTCGCGGTGGAAGCTCTGTGCAAGCGGCACTACGACTTAATCGCCGCTTTTCTGTCCGGAAAACAATTGACCGAAGCCCTTCTCGCCATAGACAGGCTCTGGATAGGCCTGAAAGAAATTTTGGAAGGTATAGTCGCGCTGGGCGAATTGTCGCCGAGAACGCTGGATAGGGTGATGAGTTTCGGCGAGCGGCTTTCAGCTTCGCTTTTAACTGAAATTTTCGCGGCGCATGACATATCCGCGTCGTATGTTGACGCGAGAACGCTGGTGAAGACAGACGCGAATTTCGGCGCGGCCCGTTTTCTGGAACAAGAGACATTTGCTAATATACAGAGGCATTTTTCATTGAGTCCCGACACGACGCATGTGACGACCGGTTTTATAGGCTCGACAACGGACGGCGTCACCACGACGCTCGGGCGGGGCGGCTCCGATTTAAGCGCGGCTATTTTCGCGGCGGCGCTTGACGCCGATGTTGTTGAAATATGGACCGACGTTGACGGCATGCTCACGGCGGACCCGCGCATGGTGAAAAACGCATTCAGAATTGAGGAAATTTCCTACACCGAGGCGATGGAGCTTTCCCATTTCGGCGCAAAGGTCGTTTATCCGCCCACCATGCGTCCGGCGCTGATAAAAGGCATACCGATCCGCATACTCAACACGTTTAACCCGGACAGTGGCGGGACATGGATAAGAAACAACGCTAAAGCCGGGCTGTACCCCATACGGGGCATTTCTTCCATGAATAAAGTGGCGCTGGTGCGGGTGCAAGGCGCGGGCATGGTCGGCGTTACGGGCTTTTCAGCGCGTCTCTTTAGCGCCCTTGCCCGGAAAAAAGTGAACATCGTCCTGATCACCCAAAGTTCAAGCGAGTATTCCATCTGTTTCGCGGTGTTGTCTGAAGATATCGAAAGCGCGGAAGCGGCGATAAAAGATGAGTTTGCGCGGGAGATGGAGCGCGGCGCCATTGAGCCGGTTGAGACGACGCGGGATCTTGCGATTATCGCGGTAGTGGGATCCCAGATGCGGAAGATGTCCGGCTGTTCGGGGAAATTTTTCCACGCGCTTGGACGCAACGGCGTCAACGTGATTGCCATCGCCCAAGGCTCCTCGGAACTGAACATATCGGCGGTCATCGCCAGACAGGATGAAACCAAGTCGCTGAACGCGGTGCATGAGGCGTTTTTCCTGTCCAGTTCCCGTTCCGTCAACCTCTTTTTGGTGGGCGTCGGTCTTATTGGCGGCACATTGCTTGAGCAGTTGGCTACGCACCGCGAGGCGCTTGCGGCGGAAC
Organism: Treponema sp.; assembly: GCA_031279555.1. Lineage (GTDB taxonomy): Bacteria > Spirochaetota > Spirochaetia > Treponematales > Breznakiellaceae > JAIRKH01. The sequence continues at coordinate 38,855 of JAITIK010000198.1, forward strand.
ACAAGATACGCATCAATGTGGCGGGCGTCGCGGACTCAAAGAACATGCTGTTGAGCGCGGAGGGCCTTGATCCCAATGTCGTGAAGTCCGTATTGAAGGGCGATATTCCTATGGAAGAGCGGGCGACCGGCGCCCCCTTTGACATTGATGTTTTCATCAAGCTGATGAAGGCGATGAATCTGCCGAATACGGCGTTCTGCGATTGCACCGCGAGCGATACGGTCGCGTCCAAATACGCCGCAATTCTGAAAGCCTCCATTCCCGTTGTTACGCCGAATAAACGCGCCAACACCGGCTCCCTTGATTATTATAAGGAAATTACCGGTTACGCGCGGACAAGAGGCATACCTTATTTGTATGAAACGACGGTGTGCGCGGGGCTGCCGGTTATTTCCACGTTGCGCGACCTGTTTCTTTCAGGCGATCATGTCAGGCGCATAGAAGCCGCGCTTTCCGGCACCTTGAGCTATATTTTCAACAATTTTGACGGCGGCAAGCCGTTTTCCGCTCTGGTGCGGGAAGCGAGAGCCAAGGGCTACACCGAACCTGACCCCCGCGACGATCTCAACGCCATGGACGCGGCGCGGAAGGCGCTGGCGCTCGCCCGCGAGTGCGGCATGCCGCTTGAGTTTTCCGCGGTGTCCATTGAGCCGATATTGCCCGCATCTTGTTTCAACGCGGCGAATATAGACGCCTTTTTTGAGGAACTGGAAAAAGCGGACGCCGGTTTCGAGAGCCGCCGCGTGGCCGCCGAAGCGGAAGGCAAGGCGCTCCGCTATGTCGCGATTATTGAAAACAATTCAGCGACAATCTCAATCCGCGCTGAAGGCAAGGACAGCCCGTTCCGCTCCCTCGCCGATGCGGACAATATCGTCGTCATTACGACAGACCGGTACTCGGCCCTGCCCATGGTGATAAAAGGTCCCGGAGCGGGCGCCCAAGTCACCGCCGGCGGCGTGTTCGCGGACATCGTACGCATCGCGAAGACGCTGGTATAAGGCGCGTTTTTTTTTCATCCAGCCCCTCGCGCCCCCTCTCGCGTTTCAATTCTGGACTATGAGGCCTACGGATTAGGGGGAGGCGGAATATGGGTTTCGCTGAGGGCCGGCGTCGCGCCGGCGCCGCTTCCATAGGAAGGGCGGCCAAAACTGGTGAAATGTTCCCCAACTACGCCGGGCGCGGGACGCCCTGACAGCCCGCTTGCAGGTTTCGCGCCATTTTACGCCGCAAAGGCCCCGATTTGCGGGCCGCTTCGCTTGCCGCCGCCGCCCATTATTCCCTTCTCATTGCTTTTGGTCAAACGCGAGGGCCGCGTTACCGGCGATTTCACAAGTACAAAACCATAAACCGCATGTATCCCCGCCTGTAACGATCTTCCAGACTTTCAACGAACATCAAGGTTGATGAAGAAAAGAGCAATGTGTCCGTCACCAATGCCGTATTCACGAGGGACGCGAATTCTTGAAAAAGAGCGTAAAAAGAAAAAGGCCGCCCAGCAAAACTCCCGCCAATATCCTCATACGCAGAGCTATGTTTTCAGACGCGATATAGCTG
>JAITIK010000010.1 GCA_031279555.1 Treponema sp.
CCAAAGAGTTCCTATTGCCGTTTCAAGAGTTCTTCTTTCTGTCCAAAGAGTTCCTATTGCCGTCCAAAGAGTTCTTATTTCTGTCCAAAGAGTTCTTATTGCCGTTTCAAGAGTTCTTATTGCCGTTTCAAGAGTTCTTATTGCCGGCAAAAGAAGTCGTGCGGCAGGCCAAAAGAATATTTTCACGCTCTATACAGGAGGCGATGGCGATGGCAAAAACTATATTCCATTATATTCTTGCTTTCTGCCGCGGCGAGCCGCAGGGTATTAAACCGTATGGGCTTCGCCTAATAACGCGGAAACCTACAAGCGCAACAGGCCGCTAGGACAGGGACAACATGCGCATCCCCAACCACGGACTGAGACCCATCCCGCTGCCCCGGACATTGCGCTTCAGGTTCCGGCGGGTTGGCGCGAAACGCTGGGGAAAGCGGGAGTTTTCGTCGCCCGCCATTGGCGTGCGAATAACCGTCGCGCGGTTATTTCCGCAAACTCCACTACGACGGCAGCCATTCGCATTTCTTCGCCGCCCGCTTGGAGACCGGCGCGGACAGGGAAACAACGCCGGTATGGGCGGCTCGACGCGCATAGCGCGTTGAGCCAAACTCCGGATTCAAACTGCGAATGACGGATACGTATGCCCCAAATGATGATTCCAGCATTTCCCCCGCAGTTTATCTTATTCCGGTAATAAACGCATCTAACTACCCGCCGCTGGGCGTTGCTCTCAGAACAGCGGGAGGCTGTCTTGGTTTGAATGAAGACAAGGTTTCCAACTATTCGGGATATCTTGTTTCACAACCAATAGATTTTGATTTTATGCAAATTGATTCTATAATAATGCCTTGCCTCAACAGCCTGAACTGTCGTTTTGAAGCCGAAGCAAAAAATTATGGAACGCGGTTAAACATTATTTTCCCATTTCAACCGGATTTGGCGTTGGCGCCGATTGCCCGGTTTTCTCCAATATCGCCGGCAATGACGCCGCTTGCAAGGAATGGAATTAGGTTTTCCTGTGGCGGAAGAATATATCTTGATTATGGGAAATGGGGGCTGAAAGATGGAATGACATGTGTTAATCATGGCGTTTATATACATAACGGCGGAAAAGACCGCGATTGCCGCGCCACAGGAGGGCGGCAGCCACGCCTGCGCGCGCTATAGCGGGAAGCCCGCGAAGCGAGGCCAAGCGCCCGGCGCGGCGCCCGGAAGCCTCTACAAAACAACGCTTGACAAGATTTGAAAATAATAGTACCGTATTACACATAAATGAAAAAGAAGCGTTTTTGGCAAAAAGTCGGCGGAACAACCATTGTCCCTATATCTGCAAAAATACTGGCGATTGTCACCATATTGTTGTTGACATCGAACTTTGTTACAAATTATCTGACTATTTCTCTGTACAGTAAAGAAGTGGTAAAGCTGACCAATCAACTCTTGACAAAGGAACTGAAAGAAATCTATATCAACGCGGGGAATCAATACCAAATCTTTCTGTTTTCCGGCAATCGCCAGGACGCCATGTCCGCGTTGGAGCAGGCTTCCGAAAAGGATATGCTGTTCAAAGCGAGTTGGGCGCTGGGAACCACCGCATCCGGGGAGATTATTTTCAAAACCCACGGAGCGAATTTCAATGTTTTTCCAGATGAAGAGGCGCTGGCCGCGATGATCGCGGCTCAAGATGCTGGCGTAGACGAAGGGGCGCGTTTTTTTTCCATGCCCGCCGGGGAATACTTCGGGGTCTATAAATACCACGAAGATTGGGGCGCGTTTCTCATCCGCGCCGAACTTATGAGCGATATGATGTCCGCGTCAAGGCGGGTGTTCTTGAATGCGTCGCTCATAATCATACTGCTGGTTGTCGTTTTTCTTGTGGTGGCTTTTGTATCGCTGAGGCGGCTTCTGCGCTTTGTTGGCGTTATTTCCCAATCCCTCTATGACATGCAACAAAAAACGGAGATGAGCATAATAGATTTGAAAGACGCGCCCCCTGATGACATCAGCTACATGGGAATCTCATTTAACGCCCTCTCGTCTTTAATCGGCAATCTGCTGGGTATTTTCCGAAAATTCGCATCTCAGGATGTGGTGGACAAAGCGTACCAAAACCGCTATATCAACCTTGAGGGGGAACAGCGGGAACTCACCGTGCTTTTTACGGACATCAGAAGTTTTACTAAGATGACGGAAACCTTGGGCAACGATATTATTGACGTGCTAAACCTGCATTACAACAGCGCCATCCGTAAAATTCACGAGCAAAGCGGTATAGTCGGCTCAATAATAGGAGACGCGCTTCTCGCGGTGTATGGGATTGGAGATGAGGACATGGTGCGCCGCAAATCCTTGTTGGCGGTTGTTTCCGCGTGGGAACTCCATGATTCGGTCGCTGAACTCAGACAAAGTATGCTGGAGAGCCGCCAAGCGATTGAGCGAGAGCGGAATCTCACCGAGCGGGAGGAGGAAGTTTTCAAAGCCGTGTTTCTGGACATTGGCGTGGGTATAGACGGAGGGATTGTTTTTTATGGCACCGTCGGTTCGGTTGAGCGGATGGCGAACACCGTTATCGGGGACAATGTGAACTCCGCATCCCGTATGGAAGGGCTCACAAGGATATATCAGACGCCGATTATTATTTCCGAATATGTGATGCAAGAGATCGTGTCCCTGCAAGACTTGGCGAAATCCCGATTTCGCTTTTTTGAAATTGACACGGTGCAGGTGAAAGGCAAGACTAAGGGACAGAAAATATTCTTTCCGATGGATCTGTTCCGCGCAAGCGACAAAGAAATAGAGAATTGGGAGCGATTTGAAAAAGCCCTTGATGCGTATTACAGCGGCGACTGGGGGAACGCTTTGTCCGAGTTGCGCGCGATGTTCCGCGAACATCCCGACATGCTGGTGGCGAAGGTTTTTATAGACCGTCTTGAAGCGTTTGGCGGAGATACGGCGCCTGATGGTTGGAGGGGAGTATGGACAATGAAAACGAAATAGCTGTAATAGGATCCTCGAAAGAAACCGCGTTATTTCTGAGACAGGACATGCTGTCTCAAATACGCAAGAAGCCCTACGATGTTTATGACCTTGAGACCGAGTACGCGAAGATCGGGAGGAATCGTTCATGGTTTGTCATCCTGCTCATAGGTGGAACCGTGCTTGTTACCGGTCTTGTGGTGTGGATTGCGTCCGGGATTATCGAAAAGCAAAAGCGGGAAGTCTCGGTTGCTATAGAAGCTTTTGAAGACTTAAATTTGAAGAATATTCTGGACCTTGTAAGCCGCGTCGAGGCTGATTACCAAAACGCCATTAACGAGCGGGCGGCGCTTGAAGCGCGTCGGGTCGTTGAAATAAACGATGTGGAAACGGTGGCGGAAGGCGAGCGTTATAAGATTCGCTCGCTTTCACTGTCGTCCCAGGAAACAGCGCGAAGGATCGCGGCAATAGACAGCGATCTGGAACGCGATATACAAGAGATCAACCGGCGCTATACCGGAGAAATTCAAGAATTGGACGCCAAGATTATGGAGTATGGCAAACAGCTTACGTCTTTCGACCGGGATAGAGTCGAGCAGGCGCAGGAGATGCAGAAAATCGCGGCTGCCGAAGCTTTGCGCTTTCGATATGAAAAAGAGCAATTGATCTCGCGGTATGAGAGTCAAATAGCGGCATACCGCGTCATGCTCGCCGAGGCGCAACGGGAAAGACTCGAGCGTCAATCCGTAAGCCTTGACGAGGTGGTTGCGCGTTACACCGCGGAAATAGCCGCCCTCGATCCGGCATTGCGGAATGATGTTGCGGAGCAGATTATAAGCCAAGCCAAAACTCCGGACGCTCCGCTTCCGCTTGCCCGTGGGACGCCTGAAATTTTTGCCCCGGAGGATGGGGAACAGCCGCTTTTTGCTAAAATGGATGATGACTACGGCAAAATGGATGGTCTTACACAGCTATTGCTGTCTATTCCGTGGAAAAATAATACGCCCGACTACATACGGGGCATGAACAGCTTGTTTTTCACATCCATGCGGGAAATAGGAAGTGAAGTAAGCCGTCTTGCGAGGCGTATGGAGGAACAGAAAGCCGCATTGAACGTGCAAATAGAGGCGCAGAAGGCTGTATTGGAAGCGCAGATAGAAGAACAGACCGCCGCATTGGAAACGCAAATAGAGGAACAAAAAGCCGCATTCGAAGCGCGCATAAAAGCGTTGACCGGAGAGGTGAATAATCTTCACGCCGAAAATCAGGCTCTCGATAAGAATTTGCAATTTTCAAACGATTTGATCGCCCGAAATCGCGCCTACTTCGGCGCTTTGTCGGAAAAAAACGGCGTCGCCGGCTATATAATCGATCCCAAAAGCGCGGAGAACATATTGGCATACATCGACCCTTTGTATGGGCTTTCGTTCAAAAACAGGCAGGCGGTTGTCTTTAGAACCGGCAACGAATATATCGGAATTATACGGGTGTCCGGCGACAACCGTGTATTCACCGCTTCGGTGGTTGAGCTTTCGCCGGGCAAACGAATAGAAGCGGGCGATAGAATCCTGCTTGGCGCGAGAGGAGGGTTTTAATGAATGCCGTGAACAGGAGGATGCCGCCTCTGTTTTTTGGAGTGTTGGCGGTAGTGTTTTCCACTGGTTTTTCTGTGCGTATTTGGGCGGATGAATGGTCGCCGGTGAATGAGACTCGGGGTGAAAACGAAGTGGTGACGGTTTTGTCGGGTCCGGCCAGCCGCACTGTAAACGTGATATCCACAATGCCTCTCGGCAAAGACGATATTGCCGCCATTGGCAACAGCCTGAACACCGTGTGGGCTATTCCGGGCTTGGAAGGCGTCGAGGCGTCGGTTCGGCTCGACTCGGACGGATTTCGCTTGGTGGTGTACCCCACGTCTTTTAGGTCCGAAGGACGCGATCTTATGCCCTTCCTTCCGTCAGGACTTTCGTTTTATTTCCGCATGAGCTTTTTTTATGATATTTCCATCAAAGCGGGTGATTTTATACCCAAAGTTACCGGAGCGTATATTTCTCCCGAAGGGCTTCTGCGACATATATCGGCGGCTATTCTTATGCCGGAGATGTATCTCTACGACCAGTCCCTTGTGGAGCGGGTGGAGCGGCTTGAAAACGCTTTGATGGCGGCGCTTAAAAAATCGGCGCCTACCAGCGGAGTCCCTGACGAAATCGTGTTTGCCGTAGCGAATATCCACAACGAAAATCCGGGTATAAGCCCGGAGGAGACGCTGAAGAAGTTAAAAGAGCGGAAATTCAAGACGAACATCAAGGAAGTGCGAGCGGTTTACTTTGTGCTTTTCGGGGGTTTATAAAAGCTTCCTCGCATTTCCCGTCATTCAGCGCGCCTATTTAACGCCGCTTTAACGCAAATCCGGGCGGTTAATCCGCTTGCGGAAGAGATTTTCCTTGTTTTATAAAGCGTAATAGTATATATTGTATTATTATGAATATCGTTCCCAATTTTATTGATGATTTCATTGATACATGCGTTCCGCTTGCAAAGGGACTTGAGACCGAATTGACCAAACGTCCCGCAATAGCGCCTGATTCAGGCGGGGAAGGCGAGGTTGATAAATGTGAATTTTTGGAGGCGTGGCTTGCAGCGCAGGGCATTACGCGGCTTGAACGCTTTGACGCCCCTGATTCGCGGGCGAAGAAGGGCGTAAGGCCGAATCTGATCGCTACGATTCCGGGACGGCGGGATTCGCCGCGCCTGTGGATCATGAGCCATTTGGACGTAGTGCCGCCCGGAGAAGCGAAGCTGTGGCAGAGCGATCCGTGGACTGTGATTCAGAAAGACGACGAGCCGTTGGGACCGCGTTTCGTGGGGCGGGGCGTTGAGGACAACCAGCAAGGGTTGACATCTTCGGTGATTGCGGCCATTGCGTTGGTGAAAAACGGCGTTGCGCCGGAGCATACCGTGAAGCTGCTGTTTGCGGCTGATGAGGAAGTGGGCAGCGCGTACGGCATTCACTGGCTCCTCAAAAACAAGGGCGATCTTTTCCGTAAAGACGACATGGCGCTCATACCTGACGGCGGCGATCCAAAAGGGGAAAGCATAGAAATCGCCGAAAAAAACCTCCTGTGGCTCAAGTTCACCACCAACGGGCTTCAGGCGCATGGCAGCCGCCCTGATCAGGGGAACAACGCCCATCTTGCCGGCGCATATCTCGCCATAGCCTTATACGAGGGGCTTTCGCGCGCCTTTTCCGCGCGTAATCCGCTTTTCGAGCCTGATCATTCCACGTTTCAACCCACCAAAAAAGAAGCCAATGTGCCGAATGTCAATACCATTCCCGGTGAAGATGTGTTCTGTATGGATATGCGCATCCTGCCGCAGTGGTCCATTGCGGATGTACTGGCGGAAGTCGACAAAATCACCAGAGAAATTGAAAACCGTTTCAATGTAACCATACGGCGCGAAACCCTGCAAAGTTCGGAATCGTTGCCAACGCCTGCGGATTCCATGTTGGTCAAGAAACTGTCAAAGGCGGTGAGAGATGTGTATCATGTCGAGACGCGGCGCATCGGCATAGGCGGCGGCACTGTTGCGGCGCCCCTGCGGAATATGGGCATTGACGCCGCGGTATGGTCGCGTCTTGATGACGTGGCCCATCAGCCCAACGAGTACGCGCTTGTCAAGAATATTTTGGGAGACGCGAAGGTGATGGCGGCGCTGATGATTGGCGATGCGTGAGCGTTTTTGCCGCGCGTTTTATCGGAATATATTATTGCTTTTTTCGAGGTGTGTTATAATGATATATATGAAAAGAATCCTTTTTTCATTACTAATGATTGTTTTTCTTATTCAGACAGTCTGGTCGAATGATCCGCCCGCTGGAGGGGAGCGTTTGTTTTTTCTGGGGCATCCGGATTTTATATCCGGCGCCATGTCCACTTCGGGAGGCGGCGTTTTCGCGCCGGAAGTCGTGGGCTCCCATGTAATGGGCGTAAATCCGGCGCTTGCGGCCGGAGTGCAGCGCTTTTCGATTGACGCGGCGTATACGGGGCTTGTTGGAACAGGCGGGTATGGCAATGCGTTTTATGCGGGCGCTCTTTTTCCGAGCCGGTACGGGGTGTTTTCCGGCGGCGTACAGGGGGCGTTTTTGCCGCTTGACGCCATGAATCTTGGCAATACGTTGCTGGCGCGCGCGGGATTCTCCCGTGATGTAACGGACAGGCTCTTTGTGGGCGCGGATCTTTACGGCGGCGGCGCCTTTGGCGGCGCGGACAGGGCTGATTGGGCGCTTGGTTTGGACGCTGGGTTTGTATACAGACTCGGAAGCGCCGCGTTTTTGAAAAACGCCCGGTATTCGGTTGTGATCCGCAATATGGGCAAGAACTTCATTGATGACGAAAAAAACATCTACCCAGGCATACTCACTCCGGCAGCCGGTTTTGCGGCGCTTTTCGTGGACAAGGAGAAGCTCTCCGCCGGCTTTTCCGCAGATGTTTCATTCCCCTTCTGCCAAAATCTCGTGTTCAGCCTTGGACTGCAAGCTAAAATCGCGCGGTTCATTATGGTCTCGGCAGGCTGGGATATAAACCTGCGCGAGGTAATAAAACTGAAAGGCGACGGGGTGCATCTGCCCTTTGTTGGCATTGGCATACAATTTACCGCAGATATGTCTAAGAGCGGCTTTATGAGCAGACAGGGGTGGCAAAAGACCGATATTGATGTGTCCGGCGTCTGGCAGCAACTTCACAACAAGGCGCAGGTCTTCTCCGTGGGGATGACTGCGAATTTCGGACTACAGGATGAAGAAGCTCCTGTCATTCAGATTGGCGATGAGGAATAGCGGAATGAAAAGAATTTCTGGATTTATTCTAATGGTTTTATGCATCCAAGCGGCGCAGGCGCAAAGTGCGGGCGGCGTCTACATTTCTCCGAACCACGACGGCGTACAGGATGCGCTTGTTGTCCCCCTTAAAATAACTGACAAGCGGTACATAGCCGAATGGACGCTTGTAATACGAAACGAGGACGGAGACACCGTGCGTACCATAAGCAACAAAGAGACGCGCCCTCAGAAAATGGGGTTTGCCGCGTTCTGGAAAGCGGTTTTTTCCCCAAAAAAGGGAGTGAATGTCCCGCAGACCATTACATGGGACGGTACGCTTGATTCGGGTGAAACCGTTCCTGACGGGACGTACTTCTACTATGCGGAAGCGTCCGACGATAATGGCAATAGAAGCAAATCTAAAGAATTGCAGGTGGTTGTCGACAACACGCCGCCTGAGATAGAGCTTGTCCAACCGCCTGAAACCGACAAGTTTTTTGGGGAAGGGATGAAAGCGACGCTCCGCATAAACCAGAGCGGTTCTGAAGAAGATCTGTGGACAGCGAGTTTTTTTGACACTGCCGGCGGCAAGGTGAGTGCCGTTACGTTTAAAAACTCCGCGCCCCAGGCTCTGCAATGGGATGGCAGAAATGACGAGGGCGCGCCGGTTGCGGACGGAGTGTATTCGTATTCCATAGAGGCGACGGATAGGGCGGGCAATAGATCCCCGGCCGCCCGTATTTCGAACATCATCTATTCGGGAGAAAAACCCGTTGTTGGCATAACCATATCGGGGAGCCGATACTTCTCGCCGCAAACCGCAAGCCCTCAGAAAACCATTACGCTGGCTCCCAACATCCCCGCTCCAAAAACCGGCAATTCACTCGTGAACTGGAAGATCAGCGTTAGAAATGACGCCGGCAAGATTTTTATGACCTACAGCGGGACCGGAACAGTTCCGCCGCAGATTGTTTTTGACGGCGTTGATGAGAACAAAAACCTCATGCCCGAAGGACAGTATCAGGCGGTGGTTACGGCCGGATACCTCAATGGATACCAGACCGCTCCCGCTTTCTCGCCGGCATTTACACTTAAACGGACTCCTCCTTCGGCTGATTTGCGTGTGGAAAACGCTATTTTTTCGCCGGACGGGGACGAGGTTTTGGACACAGTAGTCGTTGCGCAAAACTTTTCATTTGAGTCCGCGCCGTGGAAGGGGGAGATAGTCAGGGCCGATGGTACGGTTGTCCGAACCATTGAGCTTGGAACCGCCCCAGCCAAAACCGCCGTGTGGAACGGTGTGGACGATAACGGAAACTTGTGTTCTGATGACACGTACCTTTATCGCGTTTCATGCGTCGATCTTGCGGGCAATTCTACTGAAGTGACAAGCGCCGGGTTTAAGCTGGACACCAGCAAAACAGAGATAGTCCTTGCGGCGTCCCCCGCGTCTTTTTCGCCGAATGGAGATCGGGTTCAGGATGTCGTGACGGTTACGCCGTCCGTTAAATCTCAAGCAAGCGTCGTTTCTTATGACTTGGTTATAAAAGATGAAAACGGCGCTGTTGTACGATCCTTCGACGGCGGGGCGTTGCCCGCCGCTTTTGTGTGGGACGGGAAGAATAACGCGGGCGACGTCTGCCCCGACGGTTCGTATACGGCGGTGTTGGATGCGGCTTCCGCGAACGGCGCAAAGACCGTCGCAACGGCTCCGCGCTTTATACTGGACACCGCGCCGCCCGAAGCGTCGATTGACGCTGCATGGACGCTTTTCTCCCCGGACGGCGATTTCCAGAAAGATACGGTTCCCTTCACCATAAAAACAAGCGGAGAGCGGCGTTGGACAGGCGTCATAACAGAGGCTGGCGGCAGTAACGTAGTGCGGCGTTACACGTGGTTCGACTCAGACGTACCGTCTTTTGAGTGGGATGGCGCCGATGAGTCCGGCAATATCGCCCCGGATGGCGCCTATCAATTTACGCTGTCGGCGCAGGACGAAGCCGGCAATCAAGTTTCCGTGTCTTTGGGAAACATTGTCGCGGACGCCCGTCCGGTACGCGCGTGGATTACGGCCGAACATGACGCTATTGCGCCGAACGGCATGACCAAGTCGCAGAACTTCACGTTGAACACCTCGCTCAAGCAAGGCGTTGAGAGTTGGACGTTTACGGTGGCGGGAGACAGAGGGCCGGTGTTCACGCGAACCGGAACAGGCGACACCTTGCCGGAAACCATTGCATGGGGCGGTACAACCGGCGACAATGGGGCGATTGCCGAAGGATCTTTCACCGGCTCTTTGTCCCTCGTGTACAAGAAGGGCAACAGGACGACCGCCGCCACCGCGCCGTTTATATGCACCGGCCTGCCGCCTGATGTCGCGGTGAAAACATCGCCTGAATATTTTAGTCCTGACAATGACGGGATTGACGATGATCTGGACATCAGTCTGAGCGCCCGCTCCCTTCTGCCCTTCGCCTCGTGGTCTTTTACTGTGTTTGATCCTCAGAGCCTTAAACCTTTCTGGACGACGGGCGGTTCATCCAAAATCACGGAGAAACTCGTCTGGCAAGGCAAAGGCGTAAACGGCGAACTGGTGCAGTCTGCTGTTGACTACCCTTACACGTTTACGGTGACGGACGCTCAGGGGCAGCGCGCGAGCGTTGACGGCATTATTCCGGTTGACATTCTGGTAATTCGGGATGGCGATGTTCTGCGTATACAGATACCTTCCATTATTTTCCGCGCAAACAAAGCGGATTTTGTTGGCAAGGATGTTGATCCCAAAGACGGGCTTTCGCAAACCGACATAGACAGAAACAACGCCGTGTTGCGCCGGACCGCATTCGTACTCAACAAATTCAAAGACTATACGGTTACCATTGAAGGACACGCAAACAGCATATCCGGCGCGGAATGGGAAGAAACCTCAACGGCAAACGGAAATATTCCGCTTGTGCCGCTGTCAAAAAACAGGGCGGAGTACGTGAAAGCGGCTCTCGTAAAACTCGGAGTGGGCGCTTCCCGATTGTCAACTATTGGCATAGGCGGCAGACGCCCTGTAGCGCCCCGCGCCGATAGTGACAACCGGTGGAAAAACCGCCGCGTAGAGTTTATTTTGAATAAGTAAGGCGCGGTTCGTTCCGATTGGCGCCGCCGCACATGAACGGCGGGCGATTGGGGCGCCGCGTTGTTATTGGAATGCGTACCGCCCCGCTTTAATGGGGCGGCGCGTTTCTTTTTCTGACGCCTGTCAATCTCAAGACAAATCTTGTGTCTAAGCAAAGAAAAACTCCATGTAATCTTCCGGGGTTTAATTCTCCGCATCTTTGGTTTGAAGGAGAAATCTTTAATATCGCGCGGCTCCGCCTCCGCAACATCCCCGCCATGAACAATGGCGCGGAATAACCCTTCAATGGCTTCTTGGGCATCTCCTCCGTTATAAGACCGGCCCCGCCGTTTCAAAAACCGTCATAACACACTGGACAAACCCGTCAATATGACACATAATGATACGAGGGTGGCTTGGGAGGAACCGGACGATGCATGAAAAAGAGTTAATAAAGACACTAGGCTTCTCTCCAAAAGACAAGACGGCAAACATATATCACAAAGCGTATACGTCAGGCTATGTTATTGAAGTTGATTTTGAAAACGCGCTGATTAACTATGGCAAAGAGATAAAGAGTGA
>JAITIK010000201.1 GCA_031279555.1 Treponema sp.
TTTCCGGGGAGGAACTCCGCCGCAGACGGCTTTCCCTGCTCCCTGAGATAAGCCGCGCCGACTTTGATGCGAAGCGAGATGCGGTGAAACTCTACGCCGGGCGGAATAACCGCTTCGCCGGAAAGCGGCGGCGGCGCGCAAAGCCCAATCGCTACGGCGAAGTTCAGCTACACGATACTGCCCCGTTGAGGGGAAGCGATCAATCTATTCATGCGCTATCGTCTGTCAAATCAGCCCATGACGCCCTCCACGTCGTAGGCGTACGGAAGTGATACAAAACGACGGCGTTCCATGCCATTCAGTAGAAGCGCCGCTGGAACGGCGTCTGCGCGCGGACGCCGCTTATCTGTCCCGCTCTAAGGCGGGGCGCGTTCTAAGTAAGCGTCTTTGTGATCGCTTCCTTCATGACTTTGACATACGCAGCGAGATGCGGCGCGGCTTGTTCTTGGTATTGCTCAATGATACGCACCAGAGCGCTGCCGACAATAACGCCATCCGCGATACGCGACACGTTGGCAGCTTGTTCCGGCGTGTGGATGCCAAAACCGACGGCGGCGGGGACTGATGTTTCCGCTTTGACGGATGCGATAAGCGCGGATAAATCAGTGGTAATTTCGCTGCGTATTCCCGTAACCCCAAGCGATGAGACGATGTACAAAAATCCCTGCGCGGCGCGGGCAATTTTTTTGATCCGCTGTTCAGATGTCGGCGCGACAAGAGAAATCAAATCGATTCCATATTCCCGCGCAATGGGGCGCGTTTCATCCTGTTCCTCAAATGGAAGGTCGGGAATAATGAGGCCGTCAACGCCAGTATGAGCGCAACGTTCAAAAAACGCGCGGTACCCATAGTGAAACACCGGATTCAGGTAGGTGAGAAAGACAAGTGGAACCACAATTTCGCGGCGCACGGTTTCCACCAAGCCAAACACCCGCTCAATGGTCGCGCCTCCTTGCAAGGCGCGGATATTCGCCTGCTGGATAACCGCGCCTTCGGCAATGGGGTCGGAAAACGGAATCCCGATTTCGATGATGTCCGCGCCGGCGCGGGCAAGCGTAAGGATAAACTCGGCGCTTTTTTCGATGCTCGGATCGCCTGCGGTGACAAAGGCGATAAACGCCTTGCCGTTTTTGAACGCTTGATCAATATTACTCATGGATATGTTCTCCCCGATACCGCGCTATGGCCGCGACATCTTTATCCCCGCGCCCGGATAGGCAGATGATGATGTTTTCTTCACGCCCGAAATGAGGAGCGATGTTCCGCGCATATGAAACGGCGTGCGCGCTTTCGATAGCGCAGATGATGCCTTCGACGCGGGCAAGGTACTCAAACGCGGACACGGCCTCTTCATCAGTAACCGCGACATACTCTGCGCGTCCGATGTCATGGAGATACGCATGTTCAGGGCCAATGCCCGGATAGTCAAGTCCCGCTGAAATCGAATAGACCGGCGCAATCTGCCCTTCATCGTTCTGGCAAAAGTAAGATTTCATACCGTGAAACACGCCGATTGTCCCTTTGCTGATAGTCGCCGCATGTCGCGCCGTGTCGACGCCTTCTCCGGCGGCCTCGCAGCCGATTAAGCGCGCGCCTTTGTCGCCGATAAAGTGGTGGAACATGCCCATCGCATTGCTGCCGCCACCCACGCACGCGATAACTGCGGCGGGCAGTTTGCCTTCTTTCGCAAGAACCTGTTCCCGCGCTTCACGGCTGATGACGCTTTGGAAGTCCCGCACGATGGTCGGGAAGGGGTGCGGTCCCATCACCGAGCCAAGTACGTAATGGGTGTCGTGTACGCGGCTCACCCATTCGCGCATCGTTTCATTCACAGCGTCTTTCAGCGTCTGCGTGCCGGATGTCACCGCGTTGACCTTCGCGCCGAGCAGCCTCATACGGTACACATTGAGGGCTTGCCGCTCCGTGTCTTCTTTTCCCATAAAAATTTCACATTCCATGCCAAGCAGAGCCGCCGCAGTCGCCGCGGCGACGCCGTGCTGCCCCGCGCCGGTTTCCGCTATGATACGGGTCTTTCCCATTTTCTTCGCAAGCAAAGTCTGCCCCAGCACGTTATTGATTTTGTGGGAGCCGGTGTGGTTCAAATCTTCCCGCTTGAGGTAGATTTTCGCGCCGCCGAGGTCGCGTGTCATTTTTTCAGCATAGTACAAAAGAGACGGCCGCCCCGCGTAATTCGTGAGCAAGTCCGCAAGCTCCGCGATAAAGGCCGGATCGTCTTTGTAATGGTTGTACGCCGCTTCCAAATTGATAATTTCGTTCATCAGCGTTTCGGGGATATATTGCCCGCCGAACTCGCCGAATCTGCCGCTTTTGGTCATCTGTGTCCTCCTTTTTCAACGCTCTTGACATGCGCCGCGCACATCTGCTCCTTTGTCAAGAAAAAGACTGGTAGTTTCAAGAAATACAACAAACATATTATTTTTATGGATAAGTTTATAGATGTCTGACACCTTAGTCAACCTCTCTTTTGAAGCTGGTCAATTCATAGGTGGAAGTTGAGTGTATTTTTTATATGGGGCTTCTCCAAAACGCGCAGAGCGGCAATTTTTGGAAATCTGCCTTAGATTTATAGGGAGAAAAAGCGGGTTTTTACCCACTTTTTCCAAAAGGTTCGCCCCAACCTGAACATAGTTCGTGTTGCAGGAAATGCTCATACGCTTAGGATTTTCAAACATTCCAATAACGCTGTTTCCCATTCGTCCATTTCGTGGTATACTGGAATTGTCTTTACTACAGGAACCTCGTTTGGGTTTCCTGAGTTTTTTGGCAAGTTTCACAAGATAGGGAGAAAAGCGGCGGAATGGCCGGTCATAACAGCGCTGAAATCGGCTTTGCAAAGGAAATTTTAGGATGCCGCTTGTGTTCTGCGGGGCGCTATAGAGTGAGAGTAAAATGATGAGAAATGTAAAGAAAAGTGTTTTGGAACCGCCTCTTACCCTTTGGGAAAATCGCGCAAGCTATAAACGCTTAACTTATAAAGAATGAGCGATTTTCTCCTAAAGCCTGTCCCAAAACGCCTGCTCAAATGTTTTGTCATTGTTGGCCTAAAAACCTCACAATTGACGCAAAAATTGATGCAGCAGGACATTGGGCAGATGGATATGTACATCCGCATGTTTGATGAACTCAAACATGGCGTAGATGACGCCCCTACGCTTGGCGTCATGTTATGCGCTGACGAAGATGAAACCATTGTTTGGAAGATCAAATAAAAGGAGCGAATGATGAAACACGGGAAACAAAGAACGCTCTGCGTTTTGGGCATTACCTTTATCTGCGCCTCAATTGCCGCGCTCCAGGGATGCAGCGGTCGGAAGGTTTACGCGCAAATACAAGCGCAAGGCGGCCCCGCGCAAGCGGTCCAGTCTCAAACAGGCGGCCATGCAAAGGTTTACTTTACCAGCGATATAAGCCCGGCGGGCCTCATGTCCGTCTATAACGCCTTGGAGCAAAAACCGGACAATGCAAGCATTGTCTCTGGCAGAGTGGCGGTGAAAATCACTACCGGCGAATCGCCCAACAGCAACCACCTCCGCCCCGCTTTGATAAAAGACCTCGTACAGTCCGTAAACGGCGCGCTCGTTGAATCGAACACCGCGTATGGCGGAAGACGGGCAAGTACGGCGGTACACAAACAGACCGCGCGGGATCACGGCTACACAGCGATAGCCAATGTTGATATTCTGGATGAAAACGGCTCAATAAGCCTCCCGGTGCGGGGCGGCGCGCGATTACAGGAAAATTTTGTGGGCAGTCATTTCAAGAACTACGATTATTTTATCGTCCTTTCCCATTTCAAGGGACACACAATGGCCGGTCTGGGCGGGGCAATCAAGAATATTTCCATCGGTATCGCTTCATCAGAAGGTAAAGGATGGATACACAGCGGGGGTAAAAGCAAAACTAATCCTTGGGGCGGGGAGCAGGACGCCTTTCTTGATTCTATGGCCGAAGCGGGAAAATCCGTTGTTGACAGTCTGAACGGCAACATCCTCTATATCAACGTGATGAACCGCCTTTCCGTTGATTGCGACTGCAATGGCAACCCCGCCGAGCCGGATATGCACGACATCGGCATTCTTTCGTCTCTTGACCCTGTGGCGCTTGACCAAGCTTGTGTTGACCTTGTGTATGCCGCGCCTGACGGCAAAAGCCTGATAGAGCGTATGGAGTCTCGAAACGGACTGCGGACAATCGACCACGGAGCGGAAATCGGCTTGGGCAGCAAGATATATGAATTGGTACGGTTAAATGGTTGAAATAATTCAACGGGAAGCTGTCTATTTTTGGTACTACTTTGATATCCAATTCCGGCAGATCGCCGGATATTGGGTTTTGGGTATGTCGCTTGGTTCGTTCATTTCCGTTTTCGGCAAGGAAAAAATACACAGCCTTTTTACCGCCTTGCAGGGGAAGAAACTGGGGGCGCTGGGGATTATTCCCGCTTCATGTATCGGCATTGCTTCTCCCTTGTGTATGTACGGTACTATTCCGATTGCCGCATCTTTTGCTGGAATCGGCGCCAAGCCGCATAGCGGCGAAGGTTCCCTTCTGGCAAAAGGCATGGAAGAAGATTGGATCGCCGCGTTTATGATGAGTTCTATCCTTTTAAACCCGCAGTTGCTTTTTTACACCGCCGCTCTGGGGCCTGCGGCGTTAATCATCCGTTTTGTCAGTTGTTTTTTATGTGGATGCGCAGCCGGTCTTTGTGTCCGGGTTTGGTTCAAAAAAAAGAAATTCTTTGACTTTACCGGATTCACCGCGCCCGCAAACCGGGACACCGACCCAAACCTTCTTGTGCGTTTCCTTAAAAATTTCGGACGAAATATCAAGGCTACGGGCCTTTATTTTTTAATTGGCATAATCCTTTCGACGCTTTTCCAGCGGTATGTCCCCGCCGATATGATGGCTTCACTGTTCGGCAAAGGGAACCGGGGTTTTGGCCTTTTAATGGCAGCCACAATCGGCGTTCCGCTTTATACGTGCGGCGGCGGGACCATCCCCCTCTTAATGGGCTGGTTGCAGAGCGGTATGAGCATGGGTTCCGCCGCCGCCTTTATGATCACCGGTCCCGCCACTAAAATCACCAACCTTGGAGCGGTAAAGATTGTTTTGGGGATGAAAAATTTTATTCTTTATATATTATTTAGCATTTTATTTGCTTTTCTGAGCGGTCTGGCAATAGATTATGCGCTTAGAGTTGAGCTTTTTTCAAAACTCGGTTAGTTTTTGAAAAAAGCTAAAGTCTCAGTTGGGTAATTGCAGAAAAAGTAAATTTGAAACTAACCGGCCGGGTTGCCGTACAAGTCCAATACTGGAGGATTACGCTTGATTCGCGGTTCGGCGTCCGCGCCCGGAGCCTGCTCCAAAAGCAATCTCCGAGGCGTCTTTGTTCCCTCAAGATGTCTTGTCAGTCAAATACGCCGGATTTAAACCGGAAAAATTATGCTCGATCTTGAGAGAATCGAGTATTTGAGATATTTGTCCCCGATGATGGGTGTTGTGCGCGACAAGATTCTGGGCGAGAAAAAAGAGCGGAACGGATGCCGGATTCCCGCCGTACCATGCAATGGGAATCTGTTTTGCGTAGTCCTCATTGGTTAAAACCGCCGACAGCTTGATGTACACATCGTCCGCTGTAACAATGGCGTCCGACACCGCTTTCCACTGCGCTTCGGTGAGCGTCCCTTCAAAATTGGGAAGGGTTTCCAGCGGTTTCAAGATTTCCCGCGCCGCAATATGCGCTTCAGTGTTATCTTTGATCGCTTCTTTAAAAAATGCGCCAAGAAAGAAACGGGTGCCGCCCAATATGTGCCGCGCCAGCCCTGACAAGGCGCCATAATAGCTGCCCCGATCCAACTCCCGTTCCTCATTGGAAAGATTACCCAAGAGGGAGAGAACCACGCTGTCCGCCTCCTTGTTATATTTTGCAAAAACAAGAAAAATATCCTTCATATATTACTCCTATTGCTCTCTGTAAATGATGCGGGTGAAACGCCTCACACCGCGCTATGCGCACACTATTGTAGCGCCAATGTAACAACACTTTTCAATATGGTCAATGAGGTGGCGCTTCATGATTTTGCCTCCACAACGCCAACGCCGTCCCCATGAGGGCGTGGGTATACGGCTTTTTCCCCATGTTTTCCATTACTTCCTCAATGGGTACCAACTCCATATCAACAAACTCATCTTCGTCAAGGTGTTGGGAAGGTAGGGGAGACAGATCTTCCGCCAGAAAGAAGTGAACGCGGTTGTTCATAATAGCGGGATTCGGACTCATTTCACCCAGCTTAGTGATCTTTTGGGCGGTATAGGCGGTTTCTTCTTCCAGTTCCCGAAGCGCGGCTTGGCTGGAATCTTCGTCCGCTTCAAGAACCCCGCCCGGAAACTCAAGGCTTAATTCTTGCGCTCCATGCCGCCATTGCCTCACCATGACGAAAAATCTACGCCCATCCTTTTCCAGCACAGGCGCCACTATTGTCCAATCGGCGGCGTCTAACGCCATAAAGACACCCATACGCTTCTTATCGGGCGAACGGCACAGACTCTCATATACGGAAAAAACGCGGCATTTGTAAACCTCTTTCCGCTCTTCTTCCCGCCATACGAGGCCGTCGTAATTATTCGGCATATTTTGCGACGGCTTGCTCGTACATGGCGACGTATTTCTGCGCCGATTTTTTCCATGAGAAATCAAATTTCATGCCGCGGATTCGCATCTTTTCGATCTGAGCCCGCCGGTTATAATACGCCCAGTTAGCCCACCCGACCGTATCGTAGATAGAACGCGGATTCAGTTGGTCAAACATAAAGCCCGTGCCTTCGCTGGTTTCCTGATTGAAATTTTCAACCGTATCCGCCAAGCCGCCGGTATTTCTGACAATGGGCAAAGCCCCGTAGGCAAGGGAGTACATCTGGTTGAGACCGCACGGCTCATACCGGCTCGGCATAAGGAAGAAATCGCTGCCCGCTTCAATAAGGTGGCTTGCGGCTTCGCTGTATTCGATCTTCGCCTTGAAATTGGAAAGGCGGGATGCAAGGCTGCGGATTTCGTTTTCGCACCATGCATCGCCGGTTCCGACAAGCGCCAATTGCAGTTCCATATCACGGCAAATATTCCACGCGGATCCGTATGAAGGTCCGAAAAGCTCACCCACGCCTTTTTGCTCTGTAAGACGGGTGGCCATGCCGACAACCGGTACATTGGGATTTTGGGGCAACCCGAATTCGCGCTGGAGAGCTTCTTTTGCCTTCGCCTTGCCCTCTTTAACGGTTGTACTGTCGTAGTTCATCGGAATATACGGGTCTTTCTTGGGATTCCAGACTTGAGTGTCGATGCCATTCAATATCCCGGTGTAATCAGCCGACCGGTATCGCAGCGAACTGTCCAAACGGAAACCGAAAGCTTGAGTCTGGGTTTCCTGGGCGTACCGCGGTGAAACCGTGTTGAGTTTGTCCGCGCTATGAATCCCCGCCTTGAGGAAATTCATCATATTCCAGTCTTCAAACCCCGCTTGATGGAAAATATCCCATCCAAGATTGGTGAAGGGATAGTTTTCTTTATGATAAATCCCCTGGTAGCCCAAGTTGTGGATGGTTAAAATTGAAGCCGTTTTCTCAAAACCACCGCGCCGCTCCCCATATTTCAGGAAAACCGGCGCCAACGCCGTCTGCCAATCATGGGCGTGCAGGACATCGGGATACCAATCAAGTTTCCGGCACAGTTCAAAAACGATCTTGCTGAAGAAAATGAAACGCCTCGGATTGTCAAAATAATCAGGCTCGTACTGCTCCCCGTAAATGCCGATTTTACTGCCGAAGAAGTCGTTGTGTTCAATAAAATAGACATGAATGGGATTTTTCTTGGAAGCTCCATCCAAATTTGTTGTATAAACGGCGCTTTTCACTTCCATGTTATTCATAATAGTCGCAAGCGGCATTTCAAGATCACGCAAGCCGAGTTTTACCCTGTCAACTTTGAAATAGCGCGGAACAACAATACGAACTTCATGTCCCATCTTTGCAAGCGTAAGAGCCAACGCCGAAACGGCGTCGGCCAAGCCGCCTGTTTTCACAAAAGGCGCCGCTTCACTTGCGGCCATTAGTATTTTCATATAACACCTCTCTTACCATAACGCATAAACCCGCTTCAAAACGCGCTTTGAAGCGGCATCGCTTTCAAACCTAAAAAGAGTCCGCCATCGAAAGTCCGTTGTCTTTGAGGATTTGAAGCCCTTTCTCGTGATCGGCGAGTTTAAAGATAACTACCGCCTTTCCCGCTTTGTTTTCAAGCGACGCATACAGGTACTCAATGTTTACCTGCGATTTTTGGAAAAGCTCCATGACATACGCGAGACCGCCCGGTTTATCCTCTATTTCCACCGCCGCGATAGTGGTAATGCGGGTGGTAAAGCCGGCTCCGTTCAGAGCTTGCAACGCCTTGTCATGCTGATCAACGATGATCCGCAAAATCCCAAAGTCCGCGGTGTCAGCTATGCTTATGGCGCGCATGTTTACGCCCGCTTCAGCGAGAACACGGGTGACTTCGCCCAGTCTACCCGCCTTGTTTTCAAGGAAAACGGTAATTTGTTTTAATTCCATTTGGTTTCCTCCTAAATTTTTCTTCGGTCAATCACCCGTTTCGACTTGCCCATTGAACGCTCAATGGTTTTCGGCTCGACGAGTTTGACCTTGAGACCGACTTGCAATTTGGACTTCATCACGCTCTCAATGCGATGCCGCAATCCTTCAAGGTCTTTTGTTTCATCGCTGAAGAATTCCTGTTTCACTTCGACCTGAAGCTCTATTTCGTCAAGATGGGAATAACCGCGATCAACAACGATGAGGTAGTGCGGTTCGGCGCCTTCTATCTCAATGAGCGCGTGTTCTATCTGACTGGGGAATACGTTTACGCCGCGAATGATGAGCATATCGTCAGTGCGCCCGAAAAGGCGGTGCATCTTTCTGGTGGTGCGTCCGCATGAGCAAGGCTCTGTGATGAAGTAAGTGATGTCCCGCGTACGGTACCGCAGGAGCGGCGTACCTTCCTTGGTGAGCGTGGTGAACGCCAGTTCGCCTTTCTCGCCTTCGGGAAGCGTCTTGCCAGTCTCAGGATCAATGATTTCCGGGTAAAAGAGGTCTTCGTTTATGTGCAGCCCATGTTGCGCCTCACATTCAAAGGCGACGCCCGGTCCAATGATTTCGGTCAATCCGTAGATGTCGTAGGCTTTCATGTTGTAGCGGGATTCAATTTCCTTCCGCATGTTTTCGCTCCACGGCTCCGCGCCGAAACACCCCTTGCTGATGGGCAGCTTCTTGAGATCAATGCCCCGCTCCCTGGCCTCCTCCGCCATATAAAGAGCGTAAGACGGGGTGCAGGCGAGCATGGTTGAACCGAAAGCTTCCATCACCATGAGTTGCCGCTCCGTATTGCCGGACGACATGGGCAACACATTCGCGCCTATGGTACGCGCCCCGTAGTGGGCGCCAGGACCGCCGGTGAATAGCCCGTACCCATAGCAATTCTGCACCGTATCATCCGCCGTACAACCTCCGCCCGCAAGCGTACGCGCCATTGACTCGCACCAAATCTCGATGTCCTTGCGGGTGTACGCATCGACAACCGGAATGCCGGTGGTGCCGGAGGACAGGTGGACTTCCTCGATCATCGACTTGGGACAAGCCAAAAAACCGTAGGGGAAATTTTCCCGCATGTCGTCCTTGGTAGTAAAAGGAAGTTTCTCTATGTCCTCAAGCGTGTGAATATCCTGCGCTTTTACGCCAAGCTCATCCATCTTTCTTGTATAAAAAGGCGCACTCTCGTAGAGTTTTTCCACCAGATTTCTAAGCCGCGCCAGTTGCAACCGCTTGCGCGCATCCACCTCCATAGCTTCATATTCAGGATTGAATATCATATGTACCCCTTTCTTTATAGTATTTCATATCTTATAATAGAAAGCAAGCGGAAAAACAGGTTTTTGCGCTTGACGAATTTCATGTTATGCATTATCCAACATCCGTGGCTTTCACCGCGTCAAATTCCCTCTGGATTTCCGCTGAGGGCGCTTTGGTGAGCAGGCTCACTACGAAAATGACGACGCAGGAAAAAATGAAGGAAGGAAGCAACTCGTATATGGCGAAACCTCCGCCCAGTTTGCTGATCGCATTCTTCCAGATCACGACCATGACGCCGCCTGACAGCATCCCGGCCGCCGCGCCCTGGAGCGTGACGCGCTTCCAGAACAGGGAGAAGAGGATGAGCGGTCCGAAAGCCGCTCCGAATCCCGCCCATGCGTAGGAGACGATTCGGAATATGGACTGATTCCCTGAAAGGGCGATTATTGTCCCGAAAATGGTGACGAGGACTATCGCAAGCCGCGCCACCCACATGACCGCAGCCTCACGCGCCTTTTTGAAGAAGGTTTTGAAAAGGTCGTTTGCGACGGATGAGGAGACGGTGAGCATATAGGAATCCGAGGAACTCATCGAAGCGGCGAGGATGCCCGAAAGCACGAAGCCGGCGATGAGAGGCGGGAAGAAATCCGCTGTCAAATACAGGAAGATGTTTTCAGCCTCATTCGCCGTGCCAAAGAGATTGGGGAAGTAGGCGCGTCCGATAAGTCCGATGGCGACTGCGGCGAGGAGGGAGATGAAGCACCATGTAACGGCGATGAACTTTGACGTCCGTATTTTCGAAGCGCTTTCTATAGCCATGAAGCGTATCAGCACATGGGGCATACCGAAATAGCCCAATCCCCACGCGAGGCATGAGAAAATGCTGAGGAGCGGATAATCGGCGCCGCTTCCGAATTGGGGCGCTCCGGCGACGACCGCCTGAACGCCGTCTTGCATGGCCGGCGTCGCAATGCCGAATATATCCAAGAACCGGGGGATGTCGCCTATCCGCTCCCCGACGCCGCCAAAGCCGCCTGAGAACATGAAGCCGAAGACAAGCACGGCCAAGAGAGCGAAGGACATCAGGATGCCTTGAATGAGGTCTGTCATGCAGACGGCGAGGAAACCGCCAAGCAGGGTGTATACCATCAAAATCAACGCGCCGAATATCACCATCGTCGAATAATAACGTTCCGCGTTAAACACATAGGCGAACAGTTTGCCGAAGGTGACGAATTGCGATGCTGTATATATGGAAAAGAAGACAAGAATAATGATCGCCGCAATGGTTTTCAGGACGTTCTTTTTGTCATGGAAACGTTTGCCGAAAAATTCAGGCAGGGTGATGGCGTTATCCGCGATTTGGGAGTAGTTTCTGAGGCGTTTGGCGACCAATTGCCAGTTGATCCATGTTCCTACAAAGAGACCCAGCGCCGTCCAGAACGCCTCGCCGCATCCTGTAAAGTAGGCGACGCCCGGCAGCCCCATAAGCAGCCAACCGGACATGTCAGACGCCTCGGCGCTCATCGCCGCGGCCCACGGCCCCAACCCTCGCTTTCCTATAAAATATTCCTCAATGCTGGCGTTGCTCCTGCGAGCGTACCATAGACCTACCGCGATTGTGATCAACAGATATGCAACTATACCTATTAACATCTGTATGTTTGCAAAAGTCATGCCTCCTCCTTATTATTGGCAATGGCGATGGACGGCGATCCTTTTTCAAAACTAACCCGAACCCTTGGTTTGCGGAACATAGTGCGCGTTTTGAAAAAGCCTCTAACGTTAAATAGTATGAGAAGCATATAAAAAACTTAAAAAATAATCAAGACGGGGAGAAAAAGCGTATAGAAGAGGAAGCGAGCGAGAAAACAGGTTTTTGCGCTCGCCGAATTTCACGGTATGAATCATCCGCCATTCGTGGTTTTCATCACTTTAATTCCCTCCGGATTTCCGCTGGGGGCGTTTTGGCGGGCAGGATCACTACAAAAATGACGGCGCGGGAAATGTATGCCGAAGCCTCCGCCGGGCAGGGCGTAGGCCGCCGCCGCCGCGCCGAATGTCGGCATCGCCGAATAATAACGCTCCTCAGACAGCGATCTGCAACCACGCGACTTGCAGTGGAATTTAATGCCGCGCCCTAAGGCGGTGAGGTTCATTTTGGAACAAACCCGGCGTATAAAAACCGAAAAAACAATCAAGGAGATCTCCCGCGCGCGAGAAACATCTTTCCATATTTCCCTATCTGTGCTATTATAACGCCATGAAAAGCGCTGACAATCTTGCTGTTTTTGGCGCGGGCGTCGCAAAAATTTGCGCCCATACGCCGCTTGCCGAAGACAAGCCGTTACGTTGGACCATTATAGCGAATCCGAAAGCCGGCGGATTCACCATAACATCACGGTGGAAAAAACATGCGGCGGATCTTGACGCCGCGATAGAGAAGGCCGGACTAAATCCGTTGCATAAAGACGCGGCGCCCTCCGGCATCGGCGACGCCGCCGGCCTGTCGCTCACCGGCAAGGCCGGAGACGCCAAGCGGTTCGCCGAAGCCGTCATCGCGGCAATGGCGCGGGATGACGCTTTTCATCTTATCATCACGGCGGGCGGTGACGGAACCAGTCTTGAAGCGCTGACCGCCCTTTTCTACGCCAGTGAATCGATCCGCGCTCGTTGCGCCGTACTGCGGCTTCCTATGGGAACGGGCAACGACGGCTCCGACGCATGGGAGCTTGGAAAGGCGCTCGATCTCCTCGTCTCGCCTTCAACAACAACGTTTGCGCCCGCCCTGAGACTCGCCTGCGCAGGCGCGGGCAAAGGGCCGTTTTTGGCGTTCAACATCCTGTCCGTGGGGCTGGACGCTTTTGTAACGCACAACACGAATAAGATGAAAGGCGCGTTGCCCGGCGATTCGTACAAACTCTGGGTTGACATCGCGTCCCTGTTCTACGATAGAATTTACACCGTTGGACACATGGACATCACGCTTTTTGATGAAGATGGCGCGGAGATTCGCTCCCTCTCCGGAAAGCCCCTCCTCATAGCCGTCGGCGCAAGCGGACGCCGCACCTACGGTTCGCACAAACACATCTTGCCCGACGACCGCAACGTATGTGTAGTCTGGCAAATGCCCGTGTACAGGAAACTCCTGCTCAAGGACGCTTTCACCTCCGGCGCCCATATAGACAAGCCGGAAGTGGCGCTATTCGCCGCCTCCCGCGTCGAGTTTCAGGGCGAACACCCCATATTGGCGCAAATGGACGGCGAGACCGTGTTGCTTACGAAGGAAGATTTCCCGTGCGGCATCGCGCTTACCGAGCCTGTAATACCGATTCTACGGCCCGCGCCAACTGATCGGGGCAAGACGTTTTCCTGAAACCGCAGCGTATGCCTTTGAGTTGCCGGATGAGTTCTTCCGCGTCCATGCCGTCAACCAGCGTGGAAATGCCTTTGAGGTTGCCGTTGCAACCGTTCTCGAATGAAACGTCGCGCACCTTATTGTCTTTGACGTCAAAATAGATATTTGTGGAACATGTTCCCTGTGTTGTATATTCAAACATAGGCATACTATACCTAATCTTTGGCCGAAAGTCACCCCCCGAAGGGGGGTTATCTTGCTTGACGCCCCCGCCCCCCAAAGGAGGCTATGTTGCCGGACGCATCCAATTCCTAAAGGGGTCATCTTGCTTGACGCCCTCGCCCCCCGAAGGAGGCTATGATGCCCGCCGCCCTCCAATCCCCAAAGGGGCTATGTTGCCACCCGCCTTCGCCCCCAAAGGGGCTATCTTGCCCGCCGCCTCCAATCCCTAAAGGAGCTATCTTGCCCACCGCCCCCAAAGGGGCTATGTTGCCACCCACCCTCAATCCCCAAAGGAGGCTATATTGCCACCCACCCTCAATCCCCAAAGGAGGCTATGATGCCCGTCGCCCTCGCCCTCAAAGGGGCTATGTTGCCCGCCGCCCTCCAATCCCCAAAGAGGCTATGTTGCCAAACACCCCCGCCTCCCAAAGGAGGCTATGTTGC
>JAITIK010000158.1 GCA_031279555.1 Treponema sp.
CCTGCGGTTGTTGGCGAGATGCCCCTGCAACTCCTCCAGCGCAAAGTCGCTGAACCGCGCCGAGGGGGAATCGAAGCTGACCACCGCCACGCGGCTCCCTTCGGGCAAGGCGTCCTCAAGGGCCCGCGCAATCCGCGTTATGCCCTCGTCAAGCGAGATCCCGTCCGTTTGCGCCGTTTCCGCGTAGGCTGAGAAGGCGAGCGCCGCGGCTGTTATCGCCGCGAGAGCCGTCTGAACACATCTTTTCTTCATCATCACATCTCCTTATTGGTTGGTGTTACAGCGCCGCGCCCGGCGGCCGCTGGCATATACACGGCGAGACGCCGCGCGCGTTGCGTGGATAGTAGCAATGCAATGGGGGCGGGGGATCCGCCAAAGGCTTTCCAAGCGGAGGCTGTCCTTGAGCGGCTGTCCAGCGCCCGCATCTTGAGCGCGTGATTGACACTATTTTTATATACGAACAATATCATTGGAGCTATCATAGCAAATTGCGCGGGAAAAGACAAGGGACGCGGCGATTCATTGAAAATGGCGCCCGCTTTATTATGAGGGCGCTCAAAGGAGGGCGTCCCAATGGGGTTAAACATGCGGCGAAAACAGGCCGCAACAAGGGAATGGCGACGCCTTTGTCAAAAAGCCGCAAAAAAGACATGCCCCGCCCGGCCAGTCCGTCCGGGCGGCCGGCTGCCGCGGGAAATCCGCCGGAAATCCGCAGGATTTCCGCCGTCCGCCTCTTAAACGCCAGGCCGGTCAGAGATGTCCCGGCCTATGTGGAAGCCGGCGACGCTCAAACCTGAAAGAACGCCGCCCTCAAACCGCACAGGAAAACGCATCTATACCGGTGAGGCCGCCGCCGCCCTCCGCTTAGTCTGGAGCTTCTTCCGGTTCACATGCGGGAAAATACTCGCCCCCTCATGCGCCAGCGGATGCGGCGCGTCCCCGGATGGCCGGCCTTCACCATCACTCCCGATATAGCGGTAAAACTCAAAGCCATACGTCCCGCCTCCATTGACCCGCGCCTCAAAAAAGACAAAGACGCCATCAGGCTCAAGGGGAAAAGCCCGCCAGCCCCCTTTGTGGAACAGCGCCAATTTCTTTCGAGATTATGGATGAATTGCGGCATGATGGTTTTTTCCCGCTTTCTGGGCTATACTATATAACATCGCCGCCGGAACGCTTGTTCGGGTTATATCTGAAGGCGGCTAAAGGAACGATATGATGCGTAAAACCTATGGGTTCTCCTTGTTTTTTCTCATTCTTTCTGGCGCGGCGCAAGCCATGCAGATTTCTTTTCCGTCATGGGGGTTTTTTACCGATTTGCCGGAAGAATATGAGCTTGCTGACGGAGACATGAAGAGCGTGTATTCTTTCGCTTCCCCGGCGGGCGCCATTGTAAATATACAGGCGTATCAGGCGGGCGCGTATCAATCGGCGGAAGATCTCGCGGGCGCTATTCAGAAGCGGCTCAACAATAGGGGCGAAGCGGATGTTTTTGAGTACCGGAACAAGAAAGCCGTTATACTGGAGCTTGATTTCTCGCTTGGAAACGCCGCCATCAGCGGATTCGGTTTGTGCCTTGAATTGGACGGCGCAAGCGCGTCAGGAACGGAGTCGGGGACGCCTTTTCTGCTTGCGCTCGCATACGGGGATACGGCGGACGGCGATCTCACCGCGCTGCACCTTTCCAGCCTTGATTCCATAGCCCCCGACGCGGGGAGCCTCCACGCGCCGGGACCCATCGTGGCGTATTCATTCCCACGCGGGGCGCGGAAGACAGTGGCTTTGGCGGGCGGCGCCGGAGAGGCGGCGTTTTTTGAGCGTGACGCGGAAGCCGCCCAATTCGTGGTCGACCGGGAGGATGCGGTGTTGCGGCGATACCTGCAAACGCCGGTATGGAAAGAGGCGTGGATGCGCTTTTACCGGACTATTTACCGCGATTCATTTGAACGCATCCAGAACGCGGCGTTTGCGTTGGAGCGTTCGTGGAACATGCCGGCGGCGGACAATCGCGCGTTTGCAAGCGCGGCTCTAAAATGGGTGCAGGGTTTTCAGTACGAACGCGATCTTGAAGGCAGCGATTTTGTCAATCTGGTGACCGCGGCGATTGAGGGCAGGGGCGATTGTGACAGCCGCGCCCTTCTGTGGGCTGTCATCATGGAACAGGCCGGCGTACGCGCCGGAATCATGGTGTCCGTTGAGTACAGCCACGCTATGGGCATTGTTGATGTGGACGGCGAAGGCGCGCGGTTCTCTCTGGATGGCAAAAACTGGCTGGTCGCGGAAACCACCGCGCATGTGGACATTGGTCTGATTGGACAGTCCATGAGCGATTCGAATAAGTGGATAGGGATTGCATTTGAGTGAGGGCGCGATAGGAGTTCGCCGCGCTTCGCGCGTAAAATCCCAAGCGAACTGCAAAATCGCCGGTTAGCCGGTTTCTTGTCTCGCAAACGTTCGCAACAGGCCGCCTGGCCCTACAATTCGTTTGGAAATTGAGTTGACAAAACGAAATTTTCAAAATAGTATGATTTTATCAAGAAAGGGCGGGGAAATGACGAATAGATATCGCTTTATCGTTGTGTTGTTTCTTATGGGCGTTGTCTGGACAAACGCGCAGGAATTGGAGGGCTTATGGTTAACCGCCAATGGGGAAAGCGTAGTTCAAATATATAAAGCGAATAACGGTTTATACCACGGGCAGTCGCTATGGACTGCGGACCAAAGCGATGAAGCGAAAAAGCATTATGGTTCTATGATTTTAATGGATTTCGCGCGAATAGACGCGACAGCGTTTAAAGGGCGGGCAAACGATCCGGAAAAACGAAACCGCATTGGACCTGCGGGGATATATAGGAATCCCGCTGTTTGGCAGGACGGAATATTGGACGCGGGTCTTAAATAAAGACAATTCGTAGTCCGCGAAGCGTAATGGTATGGAACGCATGAAATTTCCCGCCTTCTTGTGTATCCTTATTGTACTATGGTATATTCTTTTTAAGAAGAGGCTTTCCCAAAACGCGCCCTAGGGCGTCAGCTTTTGGGAAAAGCTCAGAAGGGAGCATGATGGGAACATTTACCGATGCGTTAAAAAACTTTTTCGGATTACGGAAAGCGGTTTCTACGGAACTGTTTGACGATCTTTGCGATTTGCTGGTTGAAGGCGATTTTGGCGCCAACAACGCCTACAAAATCACGGAAAAATTGCGGGAAACATGTAGAAAAGAGAAAATCACCGAAAGCGACGCGGCGCGGTCCCGGCTTGCGGTTCTGCTGGAGGAGATGTTGACCGCCGATTCTGCGCAAGACCACGCCTCAGTGGAGGATTTTCCCGACAATACGCTTGCCATTATTCTGCTGTTGGGTGTAAACGGAGTGGGAAAGACCTCAACGGCCGCAAAGCTCGGCGCCCGCTATGCGGCGCGCAAACCAATCCTTGCCGCCGCTGATACGTTTAGAGCCGCGGCTGTCGAGCAGCTCAAGATACACGGCGAACGGCTTGGATTGCGGGTGGTGGCTCACCAGCGCGGGGGAAATCCGGCGGCGGTTATTTACGACGCGATAGATGCGTCCGGAGGCAAAGGGATCATCATCGCCGATACCGCGGGCAGAATGCACACCAAGCTGGCGCTTGTCGAAGAGCTTAAAAAAATCGACCGCGTTGTGGAATCGAAATCAGCGGGCGCGAACTACCTCAAATGGCTTGCGCTTGACGCCACTACCGGACGGAACGCCCTTGTTCAGGCGGAAACATTTAAAGAAGCGGTCGCCGTGAACGGCGTGATCCTCACCAAATGCGATTCAAGCGCCAAAGGCGGCGCGGTTTTTTCCCTTGCCGCTGATGTGAAGCTGCCTGTTCTCTTTTTATGCAATGGCGAAAAATATGAGAATATCGCGCCGTTTGACGCGAAGAAATATGCGGAAGAATTTGTTGGAATCAGATGATGAAAGACAGGCCGCATGGAAGACGTCCGTCAAGGCGGACATTCCGCTTTCTATTTCCCGCTTTGCTATGGTTTATGTTTATCATAATAGTTCCGCTGACGCCTCCGCTTTCCGCTCAGGAAACCGTGTGGTACATTTCCAACGCGGCGGGATTGGCGCTGTACCCCGCGGCCTCGCGTATTGTCGCCTTGCGCAACGAGTACTGCCTCGGCATGTCGATCATTCCATGGTCGTCGTTGCCAGCGGAATTGACAGTCTATTATAAGTCTTCATATACAGTGGATTCCCGCACCCTTTATGAAAAGGGCAAACCAAAGCGGAGCCAGTGGGTTTTCCGCGACGACCGGGGCTTGAGCAGACTCACGGCTGTCGCGGACGTACAAGACGGGAAGTCTGCGCTCGTATGTATCGAGCGATACGATGAAAGCGGCTTCCTTATTGAAGAGCGGCAATTTTTCGAAGAGGAACGAACCGCGACTTTGTATTCTTATGAAGAAAGCGTCCTTGTCAGAAGCGAAACGAGGGTGGAGACGCTTTTTACGATACAGCCGGACGCCGCCATAGATGGCGCAAGCCAGCGTAATGACGCGCGGATGGAAAGCGGTGAAGCCGCCGGAACCGAAGAGGCGCCGGCTGCGGATGTTGAGCCGGTTGAACCGCGCAAAGAGTGGCGGGAAACGTCGTTCTGGACGGATCGCTACTATTATTCCCGTTCCCAGTCGCTTCGGAAAGTGCAAAGGATCATACACGCCGGCGCTCCGCAGGCGTTGACACTCTCATTTCCCCAGCTTAAACCGCATCCTGAATTCGACAGGAATTTTGTCCGCCCTAACGCGGCGTATAATTCGAGTTTTCTCAATGAAACGTTGAGCGTTTCAGAGGTTGCGTACACAATCGACGACCGGGGGCGGGCGTTGGTGGAAAGCCGCTACGACGAGACGGGCGCGTTGATCAGCGAAGTGAAGAACAACTGGGCGCGGGACCGCCTCGCTTCGGTGGAATGGCGGTCATTTGACAGTGAAGGCGCTGTTCTTGAAAGACGGCTGACCGAGTATGCCTACGACTCAAAAGACAACCGTATAATGGAGCGTAATTATGTGAACGGCGTGTTGGAGCGCGTCGTACGAACTGAAGGCGGACAGGAGATAGAAGAATTGTATATGAACGGAAACGTGGCGTTGCGGGTAATTTGGGAAAACGGATGGAAAATAAAAGAAGAGCGGGTGAGGGGAAGACAATGAGGCTGGGTTGGATGGCATTTGTCACGGCGCGGCACAACAGCCGCCGGAAACAAAGCGCCCCTGGCGGCGCTTCGCCCGCGCCGGTTTTGGCGATATTGGGCATAGGCGTGGGCGTACTCGCGCTTACCGTGATTATCGCGGTGATGAACGGGTTTCAACTTGGATTCATCGAAAGCATTATTGAAATATCTTCTTTTCATGTGAGGGCGGAGATCCCCTCGATTGCGGACGGCGCGGACGTTGATCCCATCTTTATTGAAGCTGATGAACAGAACGCCCTCATGGACGCCGTGGCGGAACAAATACGAACCGTTCCGGGCGTTGTTTCCGCATCGCCATTTCGTGAATTGTACGCCATACTCCACGGGAAACGATCCGGACAGGAAGGCGCGCTCATACGGGGGGTCCTTCCAAATATTCTGGAACAGGACGCGGGCATGGCGGAAAAACTCGACATAGAACGCGGTTCTTTTGACCTCACTGAACCGCGCTCACTAGTACTGGGCGCGGAATTGGCAAACAGACTGTATGTGCGGGTAGGGGATACGGTGGAACTCGCTTCCCTGTCCGGTTTGTTTGACGCCGGTGAAGATTCTCTTTTTACTGTTACGGGCATCTTCCGCTCCGGCTTCTACGAATACGATATAGGCTGGGGTTTTGTCAATATCAATACGGCGGCCGCTCTTGATGAGACAAGCCTCATGCTCGGCGTTAAGCTGAAGAACCGCTGGAATGACGCCCGCGCGCTCCAGCTTATCAACGATGTGAGCGCCGTAAAAAACGCCGCGAGCGGCGCCGCTGGCGCCGTTGTGAACATAACCTCGTGGCGAGACTACAACAAGGCGTTTTTCAGCGCCTTGCGCTCGGAGAAGTTGCTCATGTTCCTGCTCGTGGGGCTTATCTTTATTGTGGTGGGACTCAACATTTTTCAGGCGCAACGCAGAGCCGTATTGGAACGCCGCGAGGAAATCGGGTTGTTGCGCGCCCTGGGCGCGGACGAATTGGCTGTGCGGCTCATATTCGTGTGGGACGGCTTTGTCATAGGATCCATCGGAGCGGGCGTGGGTACTGTTCTCGGACTGTTTCTCGCAACCCACATAAGCGGATTTTTTACGGCGCTGGAACACATCGTCAACGCTTTTATCAGCCTGTTGAATCTGATTTACGGGCTTTTCGGCAGATCGCAGGTCGAAGAATTCGCCATTTTTTCTCCCGCAATATTTTATATAAAAGAGATTCCGGCGCGGGTTATTCCCCGTGAAGCGGTTCTGATATTCCTGTTCGGCTTCCTGTCGGCCTTGGCGGCTTCATGGTTCGCGTCCCGCCGCGCCGCCCGCACCAGACCCGCCGAAGTGCTGCGGTATGAGTAGGCGGGCGCGGCGGCGGACAAGGAGCGGCCCTATGCCCCGCGCGCAGGGGCTTGCTACGCGGAAAATTTACGCGCCGCCGTTGCGTTATACGTAGAAAACAGGTATACTCAACCCTATGGATTTATCTGTATCAGATAATAATGAAGAAAGAAAAGAGCTTCTCAGAAAATTCGCCCGGGATGCGCCCATTGAGCCCGGCGTGTACCTGTGGCGGGACGAGGAAAACAATGTCATTTATGTGGGCAAAGCGAAAGCGTTGCGCCACCGGCTTTCATCGTATTTTTCTGGTGAAAAAGACCCCAAAACCGCCGCGCTCATCAAACGCGCCGAGCGTATTGAAACCATCATCGTTGCGAATGAGTACGAAGCGCTTCTCCTTGAGAACACGCTCATCAAACAATACTCGCCCAAGTACAATATCAATCTTAAAGACGGGAAAACTTATCCTGTCATTCGAATAACCTCGGAGGAATTCCCCCGCGTGTTCAAGACCCGGTATATTGTCGAAGACGGCTCCCTGTATTTCGGACCTTTCACCAATATACAAGCTGTGGAGACCGTAATGGCTATGGTGGAAAGACTGTTTTATCTGCGCAAGTGCCGCGTCTTCCGCAAACGGGACAATCCGTGCATGTATTATCATATAAAAAGATGTTGCGCGCCATGTTGCGATAAAATATCAGCCCGCGATTATAGGACGCATGTCAAACAGGTGGAGAAAATCCTGTCAGGCGACACCACAGGTCTCATCATTGATCTCACCAAAAACATGCATGAGGCGGCCGCCGCGCTTAATTTTGAACGCGCATCCGAATTGCGGGATACTATACGGGCTATTGAGACCCTCCAGGACAGCGCCAGTTCTATGGTGGTTGATATGGACGAGAATGCGCGTGATTACATTGCAAGCGCCAGCGAAGGCGTACTCACCACCTTCACCGTGTTCTCCATGCGGGGCGGCAAGATGATAGGCAGGGATCTTTTCCGCACCCGTTCCGCGGCGGAAGAGAAAGAGTCCGTTGAGACCTTCCTCATGTCGTACTACAACCCGTCCGTTCCGCCGCCGTCAGTCATCTATATTGAGACGATCAGCGATGGAAACAGCCAAAATAGCGGTAAAACCGGCGGCGATTCTCTTAAAAAATGGTTTGTCGAGACTTTTGGGTATGCGCCGTCAATACAAGGGGCGGATGACCGGCGCCACGCGGCTGTGCTTGCCATGGCGCGGCAGAACGCGCAAGAAGATTTGCGGAAACGGCTCAAGGAACGCGGCGCCGGGCCTGCGCTTGAAGAGACGATGCAGGCGTTGCGCCTCAACCGGCTGCCGGTACGGATCGAAGGGTTTGATATTGCCCAGCTTGACGGGAAACATCCGGTTGCGTCCCTTATTTCCTTCAAAAACGGCGTCCCCGACCGCAAGAATTACCGTATTTTCAAACTGCGCACCGTAATCGGCATTGTGGACGATTTCGCCGCCATGCGGGAAGCCGTACATCGCCGTTATTCCAGACTCGCGCGCGAGGGCAAAGATTTGCCCGACCTCATACTCATTGACGGCGGTCTTGGGCAAGTAAACGCCGTCCAGGACGCGCTTGACGAGTTGGGCGTTGATTGCGACATTGTCGGACTCGCCAAACGGGACGAAGAGTTGTGGCTTCCGGGGTCGCCCGAACCGATTCGTCTTTCAAGGCGTTCCGAGGCTCTCAAATTGTTGCAGTTTGTGCGTGATGAGACGCACCGGTTCGCCACCTCGTTCAACCAAAAATTGCGTTCGGAAGACATTTGTTTTTCTGTACTTGAAAACGTCGCCGGCATAGGAGCGAAAAAGGCGTCCGCCATCATGAAGGCATTCATAAGCCTTGAGCGCGTCGCCGCCGCCTCTGTAGAAGCGATTGCAAAAACATGCGGCATAAAGCCGTCCCTGGCTCATGCGGTAAAGACGGCGGCTTCCTTGTCGCTGGCGGACAGGGAGGCGGCGAAAAAGCGGTTGACGTCCGGCGATGACAGGTCCAAAGCGAAAGTTGCGGGCAATGCCGCGGGCAAGGCCGTTGCGCGGCAAACCGGCGCGTCATTGGCTGCGGAAGCGGCGGCTTCAGCCGCGGCTGAAGCCGAACCGGATTATTTCCCGGCGCGTCCGCCGAAAGGCAAACAATCAAAAGGAGAGCTGCATTAATTGTATTGAGGCGTTGCGCCGCAAGCCGCGTCCGCCAGAATTGGACGCCTTATTTTGGAAGCGCCTCCGTCCGGCGCGCCGGCCATCATCACCGATAAAACCCGGCGCGACGACAGGTTCCGTTTGCGCAGAGCCGGCGGATAACGCTGCGGCGCTATGCGCCTGAGAAGAAAAATATGGATAGTAACAGTATAGCGTTGATTTCATCCCTCATTGTTTTATTGGCGTTGTCCGCTTTTTTTTCCGCGAGTGAAACCGCTTATTCTTCCCTCAACCGGATAAAAATGAAAAATCTCGCCGCTTCCGGCGATAAAAGGGCGAAAAAGGCTCTTGCGCTTACGGAACAGTACGACAAATTGCTCTCCACCGTGCTTATCGGCAACAATATTGTCAACATTTCCTCTTCCGCTCTGGCAACCGTGTTGTTTGTGGATTTGCTGGGCAAAGCTGGC
Organism: Treponema sp.; assembly: GCA_031279555.1. Taxonomy (GTDB): domain Bacteria; phylum Spirochaetota; class Spirochaetia; order Treponematales; family Breznakiellaceae; genus JAIRKH01. The sequence goes on from JAITIK010000158.1 coordinate 9,179, forward strand.
GTGGGTGTAGCCACGCTGTCAACTACGGTTTTTGTGCTTGTCATAGCTGAAATCTCGCCCAAGACCCTTGCGAAAGAAGCGCCTGAGGCATTCGCCCTCTTTGCCGCCCCCTACCTGTGCGCTCTTGTCTTTCTCCTTTCACCCCTTAATTACAGTCTGAGGGTATGGAAAAATTTCATTATAAAGCTGTTCAAGGTGAAGCCGGATCACTCCGTTACAGAAGCGGAATTGCTGACCTTTGTCGAGGAGGTGCGGCAGGAGGGCGGCATCAACGAGCGGGAAGAAGACATGATAAAGCGGACGATTGAATTTGACGATATTACAGCCCGTGAGATTTTTACGCCGCGCATTGATGTTATGGCCGCGTCCGTTGATGACTCTATGGAAGACATTGACAAAAAGTTTCAGGAAACCGGGTTTTCACGGCTGCCTGTTTACAGGGAAAACATCGACAACATCACCGGATTCATCCTGCTCAAAGACTTTTATCAGGCGTACAGGAACAAGCGAAGCCTTTCCGATATCATAAAGCCGGTGGTTTTCATCACGGAAAACATGAGAATCACAAAGTTATTGCGGATTTTACAGAAAAAGAAGTCCCACATGGCTATTTTGGTTGACGAATTCGGCGGGACGCGGGGCATCATCACCATAGAAGACATTATTGAAGAGCTTGTCGGTGAAATTTGGGATGAACACGATGAAGTCATTGAAGAAATGGTAAAAGTTGATGAAAATACATGGAGAGTTTTGGGCAAGACCGCGTTGGAAGACCTCTTTGATGTTTTTTCCCTTGAACAGCCGGCTGAACAGCGGCATACTACCGTTGCGAACTGGGTCATGGAAACAGTAGGCGGCGTTCCCGAAGAGGGGGACGACTTTACCGTTGAAGGTTCTGAAAAAAAACTCCATATTACGGTGATCAAGGTTAAAGGACACCGCGTCATGGAAGTTGAGATACAAAAGGCGTGAAAATCGCGTCTTGAGGCCGGCGGCGCCGGGTCTTCTCTAACAGCCATGTCAACGGGAGCCATGCGCTCAATAGTCAACTGGCAATGCCGGTGGAATGGTTGGTTGCGGGGAAAAACAGAAACCCTCCGGCGTCTTTTTCGTCCTTTTGATGACTATGCTCCCCCGCCACGATTTTCCCGCTATATATATCTCACCGCCGCATCCGTATATGTCGCTCCTTCTATCACCCGGCTGGACATCCGTCCGGTCGCGTAACAATACGCCAACAGCATAACCATCATTCGGGGCGGATGCTGATCGTTCCCGCTTCCCGTGTTGTTCGCTTTGAAACCGCCACGATCCAGTTGTTCTATCACATCAACGACAAAATGAACCAAATGGTCTTCCGGCAGCCATTCCCGCAAATCCACCGGAAACAATAAAGGCGTATCCCGGTCTGCATTGAGAAATCTCGCGCTCATGCGGTCATGGTACCGGACAATATCCTTTTTGACGATCCCTACGGGGAAGCGCAACAACAGGCTGCTAGGGAATGAACGAGGGAGGGGGATTCAGGCTGGCCAAGCGGCGGCTTGAGGCGATGGGGATAGATGCCCGCTTGACGAGGCCAAGCCGCCTGTCGCGGCGTTCGG
>JAITIK010000007.1 GCA_031279555.1 Treponema sp.
CCGTCTCATCCTTGCCCTTCGCCGCCCGCTCCTCCGGCGCTTCAACCCCATGCACCACCGAGTTTCTCACAAGCTGCATAAGCATCTCTTTCATCATACGACGCGGGCCGCGCGACATGGCGTCCTGATCCACGTCAACCACAAATTTGACTTTCTTCTCCAAATCCGCAGAGGCTTTGTCACATGCTTTTGCCAATGACTCAATAAGCACGTCATTATTGCTTTTTATTTTCGAACCGCCTCTGAAAGAGTTGATCTTGTCCAACGTGACGCGGAAATTGTCTTTTTCCCGCATCAATTTTTCTATCTCCAACGTCAAATGGAGCATGTCGGAAAACGGCACCTCTTCCGCCTCCCTCATGCGCTTGATGTCCGATTCGAGCGCGTGAACTTTCCCTCCGAATGTCTCAAGACCAAGAATGACGGCGTTTGACTTTATGGCGTGAACCGATTTGTAGACCTCGACCAGGCTTTCATGCGGCGTAAGTTCCTGATTCTTGAGGATATTGTCAATTTGCTCGAACTCATAATTCACGTCTTCCATAAATTCATCGAACACCTTCGGCGCCACGTTGATAAGCTCAAATAGGCCGCGCATTTCTTCCTGTCGCCGCTTCTCCTCTTCCGCGAGTTTTCTTTGCAACTCAACGCGGGCGGTGATGTCGTAAGTGGAGGCCATGAGCATGATTTGCCCATGCCCCCGATCAACAGTGACAAACTCTACATGGAGAATCTTCCACTCTTTAGACGCGACGCTGTAATAACGAAACTGGCTCAAAGGATTGATGTCGTTCAGCATTTCCTGGTCGAACTGCTTTTCGAAGCTCATGACAAAGTAATCTTTAATAGCAATCAACTCGCTGGGCGTCACCGACGCCGACAGCAAATCGGTGAAGCGCATGTCATGCGGGTCTTTCACACCCAAGATCCGGGGCAACGCCTTGGAGTAATTGTCTTGAATGATGTAATCTCTATCCATAAAGAAGATTCCGATGTCAAGGTTGTCTTTCATGGCGGCAATTTCATCGCGTTCAGCCAAGTGCGTCATATCGATCAGGTTGATGAGGATGCCCTTCTCATCCGGCAAGTCATCGCCTAACGCCTTGAAATAACGGTGTTCCCCATTGATCCAGCACTCCCACATTTCCTCGTAATTGCGCGTTGTTTTTCTAAGAAGATCGCCCGCCAGTTCTTTCATCTCCATTGAGGGGAAAAGATCGATAACAGGGGAGCCTATAACCCATTCGGGATTCTCAATATTCGCCAACTTCGCAAGGTTGCTACTGATATTCATCACTCTATTCAGCTTGTCAACCATCGCGATATAGTTGGGCGTGGTGTCCATGAGCGTTTTGAACGAATCCCTACGCTCAAGCGCGGCTTTGGTTCTCCGGTATAACGCTCCGAAAGCAAGCATCAACATGAGATCGGCAAGCGCCGAACTTATCCACCCCAACGTCGTTAAAGGTATTCCTTCAAATAGCTCAGCACTAAAAAGATAAAGAATTCTCCCGGAACTTGACCCCATGAAAGGAACGCCGGAGATTGTCATAATGCCAAGCGTTAGATTCTGTACAAAGACAAAAAGAAGAGTTTGCGTATAGTTGTCATATAGACAACTTAAAATACAACAGGCTATACAAAGCGGCAAGTAGTATTCAGCCCAACCACCTTCTTTTGATTGGATTAATTGCACCACGCTGAGAAAGGCAAAGAAAATACCGGGCGTCCAGAAAGCCAACTTCTCATAATTGCTGAAGATTCTAAATACAATAATAAGTCCAGCCAAGCCGGTGATAGTTAAAACCGCTACTATTACAGTATGCCCCGGCGATCCCTGCGCCAGCATAACGGCACTATAGACGAATCCCAGCAGTAATATTCCGAGAAACGCAATTACATTGCCAACCTGAAAAGAAAATCTCTTCCTGTTTTTACCGCTAGTATTTTTCATATTTTAACCTTCAGCTTTGCCATACGTCAAATTATCAACAGCCACGAACTGTACAGCCGCTGGTTTAACCTCAATCGTAATGTTGGTGTCAAAAAAAATCTCTCCGTCAGCCTGTATTTGCAAAGGCAGATCAGACCGTATTTCAAGTTTCTTCGCCTGAACCAGCTTGCAATTAGACGGGGTTTTCCCTTTAAGATAGCTTGGCAAGACGAACAGCGTACCGATAGCGCCTAAAGGTTTAAACAACAGTGTATGGAGAATGCCGTCATCCGGACGCGCTATAGGGACTGCGCTTTTGTTGCCTCCGTAACAGGGACCGTTTGCGATGTTTATGCCGCTGTATTCTCCGCTGAAATCGACGTTGTCAATGATGATGTTGTACCGCTGGAACAAGACATCATGGTCAAACAAGGCGATTGAACCGCTTATGGTGAAGAAAAAGTTGTAGAGAAAGTTAAAACGATTGAGCAACCCGGTATATTTTCTACTAAAGTTGCTCATGTTGACAACCGCAAGCGATTCTATTCCAACGGTGAGCGTATTGATCGCATAGTTGCTGCCGAAAGCGATGACATCTGTAGGCAGGGCTTTCGCGGAAGCCAGCGCCCCTATATTCCTGAAAAGCGGTATTTTGTCTGCACCAAACATACGGATGAAATCATTGGTTTTTCCATATGGAATCGCCGCCAGTTCCATATTGGGAAGTCCTACGATGCCATTCAGACAATCAAACAAAATTCCATCGCCGCCTACGGCATAGACGCGCACCGTCTCGTTTTCATCGGCAGTCGTCACTTCTCTTTTTATAATGCCAATGGCGTCGCGGGGAAAATGCGAAATCTGAATGGAAAAATGAGGTCTTTTCTGTTTTCTGAAAAACTGCCCAATGGTATCAACAATATAATCCATCTGTATCTTTTGAGCAAATGACTTAGGATTAAAAACAAAGACATGCTTCATGGTGTCTCGCCGGTTACTCAGCTATTTCAATCGCAACGAGGAGGGTGAATATATCGTCCTCGAATATCTTAAATGGTATACATAAAATCCGCGCTTGATTGCCGGGCCACTTGATCGCATGGCCATTCCCCTGAATAATAGTAGGAAGGGAGATGACCATTCTCATACTTTCCTCAAGCCTCTGTTTTGCGTTTCCCGCGATGATGTTGACAATTTCGCCAACCGCATCGGTCACATCGTCATCCATCTCCGCATGAGATGCGCCGGTAAGTATGTCGGTGAGTTCAATAGCCAGTTTTTCCTGCATGGAGACAATCACCGCCCCCCGCGCCTCGCCGGTAAGTCCGATAACCGCCGAAATATCATTGCCGACAATAGAATCTTTTTCCAAAAAGTACGGCGTCTTGGCGATTATTTCTACGTTTATGAAATCCTTAAAGACATTCAAACACACATCAACAAACGGTTTGATATACTGTTCCATAAATTCTCCTCTTTACTTTCGTTTATTTGTTGAGAATCTTCGACAATTTTTCCTTGAAAATTTGAGAATTCACGGGTTTTGTAAGATAATCCGTGGCTCCATTTTTCAAAGCTTCAATAACATTATACTTGGCGGACTCGCTCGTCACCATAACAATAGGGAGATTTTTATACTTGTCCATCGCCCTCACCATTTTCAGGAAATCTATTCCTGATAATTTAGGCATGTTCCAATCCAATAACACCAGATTAATCGGACACATGCTCAGCTGCTCCAGCGCGTCTTCTCCATTGCTGGCTTCAATAAAACTACACGTAATTTGCATGTCAGAAAACATGCCTTTTACTGTGTTTCTCATGATTCGCGAATCATCCACTATTAAAACCGTTAAATCAATCGCCATACGGCCTCCTTTCATAAACATTCACAAAAAAACTCAATAGGGGAACGCGGACTACATCCCCGCTTTTCCACTTAACTCCAAGCCGACTTCTCAAAATACACCGCCTCATAGGATGCTTTCTGAAAAAGCCTCTCTATTGAATGCTCTTTAGTATAACACATATTTCTAAAAAGGGAAGCGTTTTTTACGTACTTTACAAATTTATTTTGACGTTTTCACCTTCACCAAAAGATACAACCTTGTTTCTGCCTGACTTTTTCGCCTGATAAAGCGCCTGATCCGCATGGTTGATGAGCTTTTCTATAAACGCATCATTTACACTGCATTTGACACCCTCATCCTCAATAGAGGCGACGCCAAAACTCGCCGTTATGCAAGCGGGCCCCGTCTCAAGCTGTACCGGCGAGGATTCAAGTATTTTTCTAAACCGCTCGGCAATGGCGATGCCGGTTTTTTTGTCCGCATTGCCATAAAAGAAGAGAAACTCTTCGCCGCCGTAACGTCCAAGAAAATCATTTTTTCTCATAGACGCGCTGATCAACGCCACCAGATGGCGCAACGCCTTATCGCCCGCTACATGCCCATATGTGTCGTTAAATTTCTTAAAAAAATCAATATCCATCATCACAACACCACACGGCGTGTGATTCTTCATATTTTTCTCTATTTCAACGAGAGCCTGCTCCATAAAAACCCGGCGGTTTATGGCGCCAGTAAGAGGATCGTGATTCGCCAGGTACTGAAGGCGGGTCTCCCGTTCCTTAAACACCTTCTTTTCAGACTTCATACCGGAAAGTATTTTCCGTATGGATATGAGTTCCTTGTAAAGTTCACAAAATTCCGGTATGTGGACGAATTCTTTATCAACCTCAGGAGGAGGATCGTCTTTCAGCAGTTTTAGAATGTATTCCAGCATTTTATCTGCCATAGTTATAGTATAGCTCAAAACGATAAAAAGTTCTACCTATCCAGACAACGCGACCAACTTTTCCCTGATAAATTCGCTTTTTTCTTTGAGTCCGATAGTTCCGGTTGTGAGCGTCACCACATTCGCCTGCTTGGGATCGATCTTCACCTTGCCTCCGGACTCCTTCATAAGCCGGATGAGCCGATCCACGCTTAGTTTGGCCACTTTGCTGAACGTGATCCGCGCAAGCCCCGCCCTTTCCCGCAACGAAGAAACGCCAAGTTCACGGCAGATGATGCGTATTTCGGCAAGGGAGAGAAGGCTCAACACCTCGTCGGGCAAGGGGCCGAAGCGGTCGAACAACTCGTCAATGATGCGGTCTTTGTCGGCTTTTTCCCGTACCGCGGCGATCTTTTTGTAGAATTCCATTTTGATTTGGGCGGAATCAATGTACGAATCCGGAATAAAGCCCGAATATTCAAGCTCTAGCAACGTCTCGTTTTCGCTTTCATACTCCGCGTTTTCAAGCCGTTGCACAGCCTCGTCTAAAAGCCGCATGTACATGTCGAAACCCACCGAGTAGATGTCGCCGCTCTGTTCCTTGCCTAACAGGTTGCCCGCGCCCCGTATTTCCATGTCTTTCATGGCGATTTTAAAGCCGGAGCCAAGATCCGTAAAGTCAGAAATAGCTTGCAGGCGTTTCATGGCGGTTTCACTCGGCGAGGTGTTTTTGGGATAGAAAAGGTAGGCGTACGCAAGCCGGTCGGAACGCCCGACTCTGCCGCGCAGTTGGTAGAGTTGGGACACGCCGTATTTGTCCGCCTGATCTATGATGATGGTGTTCACATTCGGAATGTCGATGCCGTTTTCAATGATGGCGGTTGATACAAGCACATGAAAGCCTCCGTGAATGAACCGGCGCATTACGTCTTCCAGTTCGCGCGCCTCCATCTGCCCGTGAGCCGTATCGATCAGCATTTCCGGCGCGAGCCGCTCCAGATGTATTCGTACATCGCGTAAATCTTCTATTCTATTATGGAGGAAAAACACTTGTCCGCCGCGCTTGACTTCGCGCCGGATTGCGTCAACTATCATTTCCTCGTTGTATTCGTCTATGACGGTCTCTATCGGCAGTCTGTTGCGTGGCGGCGTGGCGAGCAGGCTCATGTCCCGTATCTTGAGGAGGCTCATATGCAGGGTGCGCGGAATGGGAGTCGCTGACAAAGTGAGGCAGTCAACGTTAGTCTTGAGTTCTTTGAGCTTCTCTTTGTCTTTAACCCCAAACCGCTGCTCCTCATCAACCACAATAAGTCCCAGTCTTTTGAAAAGGACGTCTTTCTGAATGACACGATGCGTGCCAATCAGAAGATCAATCTCGCCTTTTCCAACTTGTTCAAGAATTTCCCGCGTGTTTTTTCTGTCTACAAACCGCGAAAGCATGGCTATTTTCACCGGAAACCGAGAGAACCGCTCCTTGAAGTTTTCAAAATGTTGTTCCGCAAGCACGGTAGTTGGCGCGAGAAACACCGACTGCTTGCCCGCCATGATCGCCTTAAAGCAGGCGCGCACCGCGACTTCAGTCTTGCCATAGCCCACGTCCCCGCACACGAGCCTGTCCATCGGCGCCGGACATTCCATATCCGCTTTGATCTCCTCAACGCACCGCAGTTGATCTTCGGTCTCGTCAAATGGAAAGGAGGCTTCAAACATGGTCTGCCATTCGGTGTCCTGCGGAAACGCGAAGCCCGCCGCCGCCTTGCGCTTGGAGTACAGGTCGATAAGTTTTCGCGCCATATCCTCGGCGGCTTTTTTTACGCGGTTTTTGCGGTTTTCCCATGACTTTGACCCGATGCTGTCGACTCTCGGCGCTTCGCCTTGATTCCCGATGTACCGCTGCACGAGATTCACTTGTTCAATCGGCACGAAAATTGTTTCCGCATCCGCATACTCGATCTTGATATAGTCCCGTTCATGTCCCAACGCGCGGATTCGGTCGATGCCCTTGAAAAGCCCGATTCCATAATTGATATGCACTACATAATCGCCGGGCGTGAGATCGACAAACGTGTCGATGGCAACGCTTCGCGCTGTTTTCAGCGAGCGGGGAGGTTGCCTGCGGGAATATCCGGTGCGTCCAAAAATCTCGTTTTCCTGAACCAGCATGAACTTGCAGCCGCTCAGAGCGAACCCTGACGAGACGGGGAGGGTTATGACCTGAAGGGAGGACGGGGATCGGCAGTCCGCGCCGCCGCTCCTCCCGCGCCGTTTCCCCTGTCCGCCCTTTTCCTCGCTTTTCGCGCCGCCTTCCGCGTCCTGCTCGTTCCTCATTATGCTCCGTATCCTGTCCGCCTGCACATCGCTTTCCGCAGCAATGGTTATTTCCCATCCGTCTTTTCTAAGCGCGCCGAATTCTTCTTTCAAGTAATTGATGTTGCCGAAAAAACTCCGCGGCGGATCCGCTTCCGCGGAAAGGCGCGGCGTGGCGCGGGACGCGGCGTCCTTTCCAAAGCTCTTCAAGCTCATGAATGATACGCCGCGTCTCACCTGTTTCTCAAGCGCGCTGAAATTAAGCAGGACGCGTTCCGGCTTGGGAACCTCCCGTTCTCGTTTCGCTTTGAGATAAAAGCTCTCGTATTCCCGCTCAAGGTTCTCTTCCGCGTTGACAAGCCGTTCTTTGTCAAAGAAATACACGGCGCCGTCTTTTACATAGTCGAGGAGCGTGGCGGGTTTCTCAAACGCAAGGGGAAAAAGCATTTCTTCGCCGACTGCAAGGCGTTTTGCAATGAGTTCTTCTATAATGGACTTGCCGCCGCCGGCAAACTCATCGAACAGCGTGAGGTTGTCGCTTAAGGCGTCAATGCGGTCATCCGTCCAGATGAGTTCTTTGAATGGGCGCAAGCGCAAAGCCGCCGCCTTCTCTCCGCCGCTCTGATCTTCCGGATTGAATTTTTTGATGGATTCAATCACGTCAAAATCGAAAAGCACACGATAGGCGTCGTCATCGCCGGGCATAAACACATCCAACACCTCGCCGCGCAACGTAAACTCCCCATGAGCCTGCACTTTCGGCGTCCGGATGTAGCCGTACTCCGCCAATTTTTCGGCGACTTCCATCGTGTTGACTTTCTCTCCTATTTTGAATGTCAACGACAGGCTTTTAAGGTACTCTGGCGGCGGCGCCGGTGTAAGAAACGCCCGTTCTGGCGCGATGATGCATCCCGCTTGTCCTTCGGCCATTTCGGACAACACTTTCGTCCGTTCTCCGAACACGGGGGCAAAGGAAACAAGCGGCCTGTACGCGATGGATTCCCACCACGGCAGTATTGACGCTTTGACGCCCAAAGCGTCAAGATTTGCCGCCAGATCCACCGCGTCAAACTCTGTGGGAACGACAGCCAGCGCAGTTTGAGACAACGGCTCTTCTTCCAGAAACAGAGTGAGTAGAAAAGCCGGAAGCGCGCCTTCCGCCTTTTCTATTTCCAGCGGGAAGAGAGCGTTTTTATACGCCTTTATAATAGAAGAAACTGTGTCAGCTTCTTGTAATTTTTTCAGAATAGGGGGTATAGACATAAAAACCTGCCGAAATTATAATGTTTTGACATTTTAAGAAAGCCTCTAATGTCATGAGCGTCTTTTAAAACAAGTTGTTGCAAAAGGATATAGATGACAAAGAAACACGCGCAGACGGCGCAAAGCGGCGCAGGCGGCTCTCAAATTGATGGTAGTATACGATTTTATGATAAAAAAATCTATTACATACAGGACGTACGCAACGCTTCTCGTAAATTTAAGTGGAAAAGCGAATTTGGACTGCTTCTCCTCAAACCTATAGGAGCGCTTTTTCATCGGAAATTTTAGCTTCCGTACTAACCGAGTCGTCTTGAAAAAGGCTCAACTACAACAGCAAAGCTTTTGGAACCGCTTTCTTCATGGATACAGA
>JAITIK010000016.1 GCA_031279555.1 Treponema sp.
AGATTAAGTCTCAGATTGTGGAGCAAAGCCTTAAAAGCGAGGCGGGAAAATTGGACGCGGTAGTACACATCGAGACAAGGGACGCCGCCGGCGTGCGTCAGGCTTTTGAAGGAACGTCGGCGGCAGGCGACGTTCTTATCGTGCTGGGGAACGCGGAGCCTTCCGTGGCTTTCGCCGGCATCCCCCGGACCAACGCGAGTTTGGAAGAAGCGTTGAAAGATCCATCCGCGCTGTTGCGGAAGGCCATGAAAAAAAACATTCCGGATTCTGTGGCCGGGGCCGGGGAACCGGAGGCGGGGGCTTTGATTGCCGGGATAACCTCCTGCCCTACCGGTATCGCCCACACTTTTATGGCGGCGGAAGGACTGGAGAAAGCCGCCGCCGAATTGGGTTGCCGAATCCGGGTGGAAACCCAGGGGTCCGTCGGCGCGGGGAATCCGCTTACCGAAGAAGAAATCGCCGGAGCGGCTCTCGTTATTATCGCCGCCGACAGAGAGGTGGACAGGAGCCGCTTAGCCGGCAAAAGGGTGTTTTCGTCGGGAACCAATGCCGCCATAACAAACGGCAAGGAGCTTATTAAAAAAGCCTTTGCCGAAGCAAGTATCCAGTCCGCCGCTTCGTCAAGCGTTCAAAACACTCAAGGCGCAAAAAAGAGAACCGGGCCCTATAAACACCTTATGACCGGCGTATCCTTTATGCTTCCTTTCGTAGTCGCCGGCGGGCTCTGTATCGCTCTCGCATTCGCGATTGGCGGTATAAACGCCGAAGGGGTTTTGGCGCGGTTTTTTAATACCATTGGCGGTTCGGGCGGCTTTGCGCTCATGGCGCCGGTTCTGGCCGGGTATATTGCCTTCTCCATCGCCGACCGCCCCGGTATCGCTCCGGGCATGATAGGCGGATTATTGTGCAGCCAGATGAACACCGGTTTTCTGGGAGGTATCGCGGCGGGATTTATCGCGGGCTATCTGGTGCTTTTCCTCAACAAACACATTAAACTCGGCAAAAACCTTGCCGGCCTGAAGCCCGTCCTTATCCTTCCCCTGCTGGGTACTTCCGTTACCGGGCTTATCATGTATTTTCTCATCGGGAAACCGCTGGGCTCTCTCAATGCTTTTCTCACCGCGTGGCTTACCGGAATGGGCGGCGTTAATTCTATTCTCCTGGGTCTCCTTTTGGGCGGTATGCAGGCCGTCGATATGGGCGGCCCGGTAAACAAGGCGGCCTATGCCTTTTCCACCGGTATGCTGGGCTCCGGGGTGTATCTTCCCATGGCGGTGGTTATGGCCGCGGGCATGACCCCGCCGCTGGCTGCCGGGATAGCAAGCCTTATCTTCAAAAACCGTTTTACCGATGACGAGCGGGAGTCCGCGTGGGCAAACATCATCCTTGGTTTCTCTTTCATCACCGAGGGGGCTATCCCCTTCGCTGCAAAGAATCTCCTCAGGGCGCTTCCCGCGTTTATCACCGGCTCGGCCCTCGCCGGCGCGATTTCCATGGGCATAAGAATTAAACTCATGGCGCCCCACGGCGGCATCTTTGTACTCGCCATACCCGGCGCCATCAGCAACATTTTCGGGTATCTTGCCGCTATCGCCGCCGGAACCATCGTAAGCTGTGTTCTTTTGGGAATTTTGAGGAAAAAGAGGTAAAATCATTATGGAAGAACAGAAAAAAATACCCCGGACCAGCCCCGTACTCTGCGGTTCCATTGCCGGAAGCATAGGCGGCATGGGGGTGCGGATGCACAACGAAGCCTTCAGGGTCAATGGGCTGGCCTATACCTATGTTTCCTTTGAGCCTTCCGGGGCCAGGGAAGCGATAGCCGCCATGCGGGCCATGGGTATCCGCGGCCTGGGTGTAACCATGCCCTTTAAGGAACAGGTTATCCCTTTCCTTGACGCCTTGGATCCGGTATCGGAAGAAATCGGGGCGGTTAATACCATTATTAACGACGGGGGAAAATTAACCGGCTACAATACCGATGTCTACGGCGCCGTTAACGCTTTGCGGGAAGCCGTAGACCCCACGGGAAAACAAATCGTGATACTCGGAGCCGGGGGCGGGGCAAAGACCCTGGTTTGGGCATTAAAGCAGTACACCGCCGATATTATCCTTTTTAACCGGGATCAGGAACGGGGCCGGGAAGCGGCCCGCCGTTTCGGTATCGAATTCGGCGGTTCTATTGACAAGGTGGATCAGAGCCTGGCTTACGACATATTGATCAATTGCACCTCCGTAGGGTTTAAGTCTCAGGAGACGATTTTGAAACGGGATAAAATAATACCCCGCAGCCTGGTATTTGATGCGGTTTTTATCCCCATTAAAACGGTGTTCCTGGAAGAAGCCGCTGCGGCGGGCTGTACCTGCGTACCGGGAACCAGGATGCTGATGCATCAGGCCTGCAAGCAATTCGAGTTGTACACCGGTACTCCGGCGCCAGTGGAAATCTATGAAACCATGCTGAACCGTATACTAAGCGAAGCATGAGGCGGGCTTGCATGAATTGTTTGCAACTTGAAACTGTTTCAAAGCCAACCGGGGTTTTCAGAAGCATCCTTAATTCCCTCAAGATGTTTGTGGCGTGACAATATGTTACATATTGAGCCTTTCCCAAAACCCGGTTGGTTTTGAGAAAGGCTTTGGAAAAACGTTCTAAAGCCCGCTTTTTCCCGGTAAATCCAGGATTGCTTTCCCAAAATTTCAGTTTTGGGAAAGCCTCTCTATAAGACATTATAACATAATATGAAGCCATCACAGAGCCGACACGTCAATTTTACATTTAGAAAAAATGCGCTAAAATGAGGCGTGGGACGGGGAATACTCAAGGCGCAATTGCGCGATTTTGACCAGATTGGCGAGCGGGCTGACCGTGATATTCCGACCCGGCGGCGGGAAAAATATGACATAAAATACGACTATGCGGATGCTATCAAGAGCGGTTACGGCGGCGGATTTTAGTCCGCTTTTTCTTTCAACCTCCTTCTATGCTGAACTTTCAGCAGGAACTCAAGCGGAAATACAACTGGAGTAACGCCTAAGCCGAATTTCGGCGCGGCGCTGGATGTCCGGGAAATCCCGATCAACAACCAAATCACCCGGCTCTCGAACAACATGGAGCCTGAATGGTTTGCCGAAACCTTCAACAACAACCTCAAGCTGGAGGAGAAGTACGGGGCGCTGGAGGAGTACCGGGTATTAGAGGGCGGAGTTCTTATAGCTCTGGACGGGGTGTGGTATTACTCCTCGCAAAACATCCATTCGTTTGCGGTTGTTCCCTCCGCGTTTATGAGTCACGCGCCAGTCTTGTAAAGCCGCAGCAACATGGCGTTCGCCAGCGTTTCAGCCCGCTCAAGGCTGAGGAGCAAGAGGGGAACCAACAGGGCGATGCCGCTTCGCAGTCCGCGTTTGCCGCCCCGCGAGACGCGCGCCGTAACGATCCGCTCGGCCTCCTCGGTGAGGAGGGGGACGAAGCGGATGCTTACGCCGACCATCATGGCGATGTCCCGCGCCGGAAGCCCAAGCCGGGAGAGCGGACCAAGCGACGTGTTGATCGCCCTGAGCGTTTCTCTCAAGGGGGTTGCGGCGAGATAGAGGGAAAGCGCCATTGTGAGCGATGTTATACGGCATATAAACGCAAGCGAGCGGTGAAGCTTGGCTGACGTAATCGAGAAAAATGAGAGAAAGCCGGTTTGAAAAGGCTGAAACAATATTGGACTGGAGTCATTCCTCCATAAAAACGCGGTTTGCAAGAAAACAAATACAAGCAAGAAGGGCAGGACGGCGGTTGCGCTCCGAAGCGACGTTTTGAATGCGATTCCGCCAAACAATTTCCCGCTCAAAAGTAGAATGAGCGACACGACAAGCGGCGCGTATATGGGTCCGGCGATGGAAACTGCTCCGGCCACAAAAAGCGCCGCCATTTTCACAAGCGGATTGAGGTTCCGCAAAGGTGAATCTATGTCAATAAAACGCCCGAAAAAGGCTGTTCTGAAGAATGGTTTCCCGGCTTTGCGTCTCTGTTTGGGGCGTACGGGCGGCTCAAGCGGCGCGTCAGGCGGCGTCAGGCGGGCTGAACGCGCCGGAGCGGGGATCGCGTTCTGGAGGTTGGGCGCCGCAATGCCCCAGTCCGGACTCCAGAGTTCGCCGAACACCGCTTCCGGCGGGCCAAAGGCGGCGAGCCGCCCTTTGGCCATGACGGCCACGTAGTCAAAACACGCCGCCATTTCGAGTGAGTGCGTTGTAACGACAATGGTTTTGCCCTTTTCCTGCTGCTCAAAAATAAGCTCCATGACGCGGCGTTTGTTCTTGTTGTCAAGGGCGGCGAGCGGCTCGTCCAACAAAAGGATTTCGCTGTCCATAGCGAACGCTCCGGCAAGGGCGGCGCGGCGTTTTTCGCCGCCGGAGAGGGATGTTGTCTCGCGGTCTGCGAAGAGGGCGAATGGAAGCCCTGCCGCATCCATCGCGGTTTTCACCCTTTGGACAAGCTTCGCGCCTTTAAGACCCGCATTTTCCGGTCCAAAAGCCACATCATCCGCGACATACAATTCAAAGAGCGCGCTTTCCGGCGATTGTATGGCAAGCGCCACCTTAAACCGCAGGTTGCGGAGATTGACGCGCTTGTCAAGCGTGTCGGCGCCCAGCACGGATACAGAGCCAAAAGAAGGAAGGAGCAACGCGTTGATGTGCTTGAGCAGGGTGGTCTTGCCGCAACCGCTCGCGCCGACGACTGCTGTCGTACTGTTGCGGGGGATGCGCACAGATACTCCTTGGATACCGGTGATAGGATGGGCCGAGGGATGCGGGTAGTAATGGGAAGCCGAGAAAAATTGCGCCGCCGCCGTCGCCGCTATCGGCGGCGGCTGGGAATCAGGGGAATTGCCAGAGAAACCGAAAAAGGCGGAGTTTTTTTTTGGACGCTCCAATCTCCATTCCTCCAGCCCATCCCACGCTTCAGGAACGCCGTCAAACGCCACTTTTCCTCCACGCAACACGATGGAACGCCGTGAACGCAGGGCATCGCCGTGGTTGTGGGTGATATGAATAATGGTCTTGCCTTGACTATTGAGCGTATCAAAAAGGGCGAGGATGGTTTCTGCGGAATGCGAATCAAGCATGGATGTAGGCTCGTCAAAGATGAGTATCCGCGCGTCAAGGGCGAGTATGCCCGCGAGCGCGAGGCGTTGTTTCTCGCCGCCTGAAAGTAGGTGCGGAGAACGGTCGCGGAGGTGGATAAGCCCGACCGCCCGCAGGGCGTTTGCGACGCGTGATTGGATTTCCGCTTTAGAGAGGTTGAGGTTTTCCGGTCCAAAAGCGACGTCTTCTTCCACCGCGCACCCGATGATTTGCAGATCGGGATTCTGCAACGTCATGCCGGTAAGGGCGCGGATACGCGCAAGGTGCGCTTCGTTCGCCGGATCCAGTTGAACGCCCTCAGGCGTGAATACGGCAATCGCGCCGGGCGGAGGCGTGAGCAACCCATTGACGCACGATATGAGCGTACTCTTGCCGGAGCCGTTTTCGCCAAGCAGCGTGATGTATTCGCCCATCTTGATGTCAACGCTGACGTTGGCAAGCGCGTTAAGCGCGGGTCCTTGCGCGGCTTCTGCCGCCTGCCGCAGATTTTTGTAAGAGAAAGACAGGTTTTTGATTGATATGCACATTGAACGGCTTTCCGCCGCTGTTTTCGCCGCCAAAGCCGCTACTCGACGTTCCGCAGTTGCTCGCGGATGTTTTCAAGCGCATCCTTCATGGAAACAACTTCCCGGCTCACCTCAAGCTTGCAGGCTTTTGCGCCTATGGTATTGATTTCGCGGTTTATTTCCTGACACAGGAAGTCGAGCTTTTTCCCTGGATGCGGGTTCCGCTTCGTTTCCTCGCGAAATTCCGCAAAGTGAGATTTAAGACGGGAGATTTCTTCCGCGACGGTGAGCTTTACCAGCATCGCCGCAATTTCCGCAAACAGCCGGTTTTCCACAGCGGCGGCGGTCGCGGCGTCCGCCGGATAGCCTCCGGTTATCTCCGTAAAATGAGTTGTAAAACGCGCGCGCAACCGCTCTTTTAAGGCGTCGTCTTCCTCCTGTGCGAAACGCTGAATCGTCTCAAGCGATTTTTCAAGAGCGTCCATAAAGGAAAGTATATGAGTTTTGGCGTTTTCTCCTTCCCTCGTCCGCTCGTTGTTAAGCAACGTGATGGCGGAACGGAAGATCGGTTCGAGTTTTTCCCAGTAAAAATCATCGTTGCGGCTTTGGCTGGTTTCCATAACGCCATCCATGCGTAAAAGCAGGGACAGGGGTGGATCTTCGTAGAGACGGAGATCTTCGGAAAGCGCCGCAATTGCCCGCAGATAGGCTTTCGCCGCTTCATTATTGATGGAGACCGGCAGAGAAGCGTTGTTTTTCAGCCTGATGGTGATCTCAACCTTGCCGCGATGAATGGTTTCCATTGCGATTTCACGGATTTTCGGCTCAAGCCCGGATAAAAAAGGCGGAACATTGATGAACACTTCGAGAAAGCGGCTGTTGTAGGATTTTATTTCTACCGAGAGAGATAGTCCGTCATCCGTTGAAGCGGTCCCATTGGCGGATTCGAGCGGTTTGTAGGCGTAACCGGTCATACTTTTCATAATTGTATATTAAATTTTTTATAACCATTTGTCTATACCCGCCGCCGTACCTGAAATGCCTCAAATAGAAACGTTACCGAAAGCAATAGACGCCTCATTTAGAAAATGTTGCCAAAGCCGATCCTGTTGTAGTTCGCGGGCCGCTTTTTTCCCGGCTTGCGTTTTACCGGTTTGCCGTCTGCAAAGACCAATTTCTCGTTGCCGCCTGTTTCGCTTGCATGTTTAACCCCATTTGGACGCCCTCCTTTGAGCATCCTTATTGTAATTTGGGTAACATTTTCAATGAGGCGGCGCCGTGCCTATACAAACAGGTGAAAGTGTAGTATTCTACATAATATTTGGGGCATAGCAACCCAGATGAAATAATTGAGAGGAGATATCACAATGGAACAAAGACGATTTTTCTTTACGTCCGAGTCCGTGGGAGAAGGTCATCCCGACAAGCTTTGTGATCAGGTTTCGGACGCGATTCTTGACGCCTGCTTAAAAGATGATCCCCAGAGCCGCGTTGCATGCGAAACCTTCGCTTCAACCTCGTTGGTGCTTATTGGCGGTGAAATTACCACCAAAACGTTTGTAGACTTCCAGCAGATTGTGCGGGAAGTGACAAAAGAAATCGGCTACACCGATCCGGCTTACGGGCTGGATTATCAATCAATGGCTGTGTTGGATATGATCCACAATCAATCCCCAGATATTAGTCAAGGCGTTTCCGGTACCGGTCTTGAGGAATACAAGGGTATGCAGGGAGCCGGCGATCAGGGCATGATGTTCGGGTATGCGTGTAATGAAACGGACGAGTTTATGCCACTGCCCATTATGCTGGCGCACAAACTGCTGCTCAAGGCGACATATCTCAGGAAGAGCAAAGCCGTCAAGTGGCTGCGTCCTGATGCGAAATCGCAGGTAACCGTTGAATATGAAGGGCGCAAACCAATCAGAGTCGAGGCTGTGGTGATTTCCCACCAGCACGACAACGGAACGCCTTACAACGAAATCAAGTCTACGGTTATCGATCACATCATTAAACCGATTCTTGAACCCACGGGTCTCTTGGACAAGGACACCAAATACTACATCAACCCCACCGGGCGTTTTGTGGTCGGCGGCCCCTTTGGCGATACGGGTCTCACGGGCAGGAAGATCATTGTGGACACGTACGGCGGCATGGGCAGGCATGGCGGCGGCGCGTTCTCCGGCAAAGATCCAACCAAGGTAGACCGCTCCGCGACGTACATGGCCCGGTATGTGGCGAAAAATATCGTGGCGGCAGGTCTCGCGGAACGGTGCGAAGTTGAACTCGCCTACGCTATTGGCGTGCCGTTCCCGGTTTCGGTTATGGTGGACGCTTTCGGCGTCGCCGCCGTACCCGAAAAAAACATTGAGGAAGCGGTCAAAAAGGTCTTTGATTTGAGTCCGGCGGGTATCATAAAAACGCTCGATCTCCGCCGCCCCATCTACCGCAAAACCGCGACCTACGGTCATTTCGGACGCGCAGAATTCCCGTGGGAGAGGACGGACAAGGCGGATGAATTGAAAAAAAATGTGAATTGAGGAGGTTCCAAAACTTCAGTTTTGGAATCGCTTCTTACCCTTGGAGAAAATCGCGCAGGCTATAAGCGTTTAACTTATAAAAAACGAGCGATTTTCTCCTAAAGCCTGTTCCAAAACCAACCCGACCGCAAGTTCGCGTTTTGGAACAGGCTCAACTGACATCAGATTTGTGGATAGCCAGTAAAGAGAAAACGACCTCCTGGCGCGTGACAGCAAAAGAAGCGTATATATGCGGGTCTTGTACATACTGCCGGAAGAAGAGGCCTTGTACTTTGCGCCATTTTATGCCGCAAAAACCACGATGTACGGGCAGCCACGAACCTTCGGTTACGAACCGAAGGTTCGACAGAGTTTGCAAGGCAAGAAATCGCCGATTAGTCGATTTCTTGGGATTTTATGCGCAAAGCGCGACAAACTCTTGGCCGGAGAGCATTGCCGTTGCTTCTGCATATTTTGTCCGCCGCCGCAAAGCTCTCATTCGGGCTGGTAAACTGTTATCGAACCGCAGGTTCGGCGAAGCTTTGGTTTGGGCTTGCTGCGGAGAGGCTCATTTTTCTTGAGCCGGGTTTAACCGCCGGTACGCCCTGTCTGCACAAGGGGCAGTCTTTTTCATCCCAATTCGCCGCTTGGATCTTCGTTGCGGCATACAGGGGCAGGGCAGCGAGCGCGCCTTCGGCGCGACGGTCTACGATGCAGGCAAGGGCGGCGATGCGGGCGCCCAATTTTTCGAGCGTCGCGGCTGTTTCAAGTGATGATTTTGCGGTTGTAATCACGTCTTCCACGATGAGGACGCTCATGCCCTCCACCACTTCAAATCCTCGCCGCAACGTCATGGCGCCGGAATCGTCCCGTTCCGTAAAAAAAGCCGGCAGTCCAAGTTGCCGTCCTAACTCATAGGCGACAATAATGCCGCCGAGCGCGGGTCCCGCTATCGCGTCAATGGCGATGGCGCCGGCTTGCATGGCTTCGCGGATGCGTTCGGCGACCGGCGCAAGGGCAAAGGCGGCTTTGTCCGGATACTGCAATAGTTTTGCGCATTGAACATAACGGTTTGAATGGCGTCCCGAAGACAGGAGAAAATGACCTTCGAGCATTGCGCCCGATTCTTTTAAGAGGGTTATAGCGTCAATCATAAAGAAAGTATAACGCTAACAAGCGGGCGCGTCTATGCGCGGCGCATTGCGCCGCAACCGGGCGTCACGCTGCGGCGCTGGCTGTGAGGGGAAATTCGCAAGTTATGGAGCGGGGTTGCCGAAGCGGCGCGCTGGAACTCGAATAGCGCGTCACCACTTTGAGCGTGTACACGCAGGCGGACAGCGCGGGAACACGGAACACGATCTTTTTGGGGATGTTTTCTGTCATTTTGTACGTAAGAGGATACTCTACGCCATTGGCGTCAACAAAAAACACGCCTAAGCCCTCCTCTCCTTCGGGCGCTGTTTTTACCTTGTCGCCGGTCGCTATAATATCCTCGCCAGGCGTTATCGTTCCGTCCGTCTTGCCTGTGCTGATGTCCGTGACAAGCCCGCTATAAAGCGCCCACGTCTTTTTCGCCCAGCGCTTCAATGCCCACAGTTTCAAATGCGGATCGCGTTTCCACAGCGGGGCTTATGGTAAGCCCTATTTTGTGGGCGGGGCGGATCAAAAACGTGAGATGCGCCGAGCCAAACGCCGTTCACTCGAAGGGACCTGCGTACCACCCGTCCTGCACGGCCATATTTTGCGTGATCGCGTCGCATACGATTTCGTCCCGCGTGGAGAAGATGCTCACAACGGCTTCAAAGCGCAGTTCCGAATGCGCCGCGACAATGTGGGCGGCTATGTCTTCGTTGCGCAGGGCGTGACCCACGGTCGAGACTTCCGCAATGAGGCCGTTTTCAATCTACTTGGAGAGAAGATTGCGCTTGAGCCAGACCTTCCAAAATGTTTTTTGCCATTATGTCACTCCTTAATTATATAGGAGGACGCACGCGCCCCTCCATGCGCGTCGCCGCCATTCGGGGCGGCGATAAACGCCGCAAATTTTTGCGCGGTAAAAACTCGCAACTGAAAAACGGCGAAGTTGTTTTTCAACCTATCGCTCCCAGCCGTCCGCCGCGCCATCTGCCGAACTGTCCAGGGTAACGCCGGAACCCGCCTGCGGCGTACCCGTAACTGTCGCTATAAGCGCTGTCTTTCAAGTCGTAGCTTGCCTCTGACCCGTAAATGACCCGCCCGACTCGCTCACCATCCACGCGCCTTCTCAGGCTCTTCTATTCGTACCGTGTCCCCTGATTGCTCTATCACGTAAAGCCCCGCGCCCAACGTCGCCCTTCGCACATGCTCAGGCATTATCGCCCCCGCTATCGCCCCGCGTATCTCCCGCTTGTCGCCCAACTCGTCCTTGCGCCTCCTCAAGAACCCCAGCCGCTCAATATGCTCCTCAATATCCCGCTCCGCTGGCTTTGACTTCACCTCCACTCCGACTATGGATTCTCCATTCTCCAACAGAATGTCAAACTCCGCCGCTATCGCGCCGTCCTCACGGTAGAACTTGCGCTCTTTAGAGACATCGTTGAAATGATAACCCAGCGCGTTGAATTTCTTCACGATATTCGGCACAACCAGATGTTCAGCAAGTTCGCCAAAGCGGTTGTCCAAATGCCCAAACTTCTTGTTGAAATCCTTTTCGCTCTTTCTCATACGCCGGTCAAACTCCGCGCCGCTTTCTTTCAGCAGCCGGTCTGTTTCCGCGCTTCTTTCTTTCAGCAGCCGGTCTGTCTCCGCGCTTCTTTCTTTCAATAGCCGCTCCGTCTCCCGCAGACGACGGTCCGTCTCCTCGCCTTCCTTCCGCAATTCCATCAGCGCGGCCCACACTTGCTCAAACGTCAGCCCCATCTGGGGATCCATCGTCATATCTGGCATACTTAATCCTCTACTGTCCATTATACTATACGTCTTCTAAAAGTCAATGTTTTAAGGAGTTGACATATCTCCCATTATGAAAGAGGGCGGCCCATTCTAAAATGAGCCGCCCTCTTTTGCATACCTTCAAAGTGGAGTTTGCGCGGCTTGGCCGCAACGCGCTCCCTCTTCCCTTAAACGCCGCATAACGGTTCTTAAGCCCTATTCAATAACCTTAAACCACGCGCAATCGGAGCCGGAACTCCCCGAACCGTCTTTACGATACCCTATATCAATAAAATGGCTGCCCGCGGTTGGAACAGGTATCGTTACCGTTACCGAATATGTACCGGATATTCGACTATCCGGATAATAACCGCTGTTGAATGTGGCGTTGGCGTTATCCAGTCCGCTGATAAAGGCAAAGTCGTACCCGGGTTCCGAAGACACGTCGAGTTGTATGGTTATGGAGGCGTTGGCTATCTTGCTTGTAAAGCGGACCCGCGACTTGGTTACGCCGTTGTCGCCTATCGCGGGAGATTGCCGTCTGCCGTCGGCTAGCAAGCTCCACGTACCGCCTGATACGGAACTGTAGGCGATGTCGCTGATGGGATCTTCCCAGCCGCCCGCGGAGCCGCTTATTTCACTGTCTATAGCGACGCCGGAGCCGGCTGTGAGGCTGCGAATCTTGCCGCCTGAAGCGACATAGACCGCGTGCCCGTAAAGGTCGCCGCTAGTCGCGGTGTTCTTTAGCGAGTCGCTTGCGTTTGATCCATAGACGACGCCGCCCGCCGCCTGCTTGGTAAATGTACCGCCGGACACATGCACGCCGCCGCCAGAGGAGGCGGAATTGCCGCTGATTTCCCCGCCGTTCATCGTAACCGTACCGCTGGACACATACACGCCGCCGCCGTAGGGGGAGGCGGAATTGCCGCTGACTTCCCCGCCGTTCATCGTAACCGTACCGCCGGACACATACACGCCGCCGCCAGAACCGGAGGAATTGCCATTCCCGCTCACTTTCGCGCCCTCGTTTATCACAAGCGTTCCGCCGTCGTTCACTCGCACCAGCCCAGACGTATTGCTGAGCCGTCCCTGGAGGGTGACGTTGTCGCCAAGCGTCAAAGTGACGCCGTCGCCCACAGTAAAGAGCGATCCGTTTGAGCTCAAGCTGACGGTTCGTTCCGTCGCATCGCCATTGACCGTAATGTTCACATCTTGTCCGTTATAGAAAAGATTCTTCGGCGTTATGGTCTCGTCGTCCTTTAAGGTGATGGTATACGCGCCGCCTTCCTCAGCGTTGGCGCCAATCCATGCCAACGCCTGGGCGAGCGATAAATTGGGAGGCAAGCCAAGGTATTTGATAATACTCACATCTTTAACATAGACCGCAACCTTTGGTGTATTCACGCTGTTTATCGCAAAATGAAACACAAGCGGAGCGGGGCCCGCAGGCGCGCTCGTTAGAGCCGTCAACACACAAGTATACGAATGAAACTGTCCGTCCGCCTGTATAAATTGCGGTTCTCCTCCCGTCGCAACCCATGCGTCTTCAGAATCATCGTAATATCCTTCGTTGTTCCAATCCCCTATTCCTACATGGAAGCCTGTTGCGTTGGCGCCGGTCTTGATCGCAAAGGAAATTTCTATTCGTTCTCCCGCCTCTACGGTAAACCCTAAAGGCAGAAAATCATCGGAATTGCAAACGTACGCGCCATCGGGGTTCTGCGTCAACTCATATCTAACGCCCTCCACCCATTTGGCGAACACCGTTATATTTCTGGCGACTAGAGTTGATGAGGTGAACTCGGCGCCCTCGCCATCCTTGCCGGTATACCAGCCGTCGAAACTATAGCCCGCTTTGGCTGGCTCCGCGGGCATATTAGCGCCGACCGTACCGCCGCCGTTCACTTGCCGCGCCTGCGTCTCCGCGCCGCCATCGTCCGCGTCAAAGGCGACGGTAAACGCCAGCGGCCCGCTTATCTGCGCGGACGCGGACTCGCCGAAGCTGTTGACCGCCTTGAGGGTGTAGGTTAGGGGGGCGGCGGAGTCCGCGACAGAGAAGTCAAAGCTTTGAGCCGCCGCGCCTATGGCGTGAGTTGCGGTCCCGTCAGACAGAGTGAAACCGGTTTCGTTAAAAGAATTGTCCCGCCAGGTGAAATGGAAAGTCTGATTCTCCTCATCGTAGCTTTCAACCGCTAAATCTGAGGGAGCGGACGGCGGGCCGTTGAGGTCGTCGTCTGTGAGAGCGTACTGCATGGCGCTTTCCGCGCCCGCGGTGACGACCACAATGTCCGAAATGACCGCGACCGTCATTCCCGCAGAGTCCTTTAACGCGAAGGAGAACAGATATTCTCCCACAGGCGTTTCATTATTCTCGTAAATAACCGCGTCCGCGTCCACAGCAAGGGCTGGGTCAAGAGCCTCTCCGTCAATGGTCGTTTCCACAGACGTTACGTCCGAACCTTCCGGCAATTCAATGTAGATGAAAACGGAGCCTGTATCGCCCGCCTCGCCGGTATACGGGGAAAGCGTGAAGTTGACGGTTCCGTTAAAACCCGCGGTAATGTTGACAATCTCTGTTCCCTTGAGCGCCGCGGTTATATCGCCAACTCCAGGCGGATACGCATAAAGGATGAAACGCCATGTTCCCGGTTTGACGTACGCGACCGCATCCGTTCCACTGCTGTAACCATAAAAAGCGCCGTCTTCATAGAAGAAGTCCGCCAGCCAGCTTTGCTTGTAATCAGGGTCGGACGGCTCCTTGCCTGAAGCGGTTCCGTAGAGGCTGAACCAGTCCATGTCCTCCAGGGCAGGCGCGGCCGGCAGAACCGAGCGCGCGCCTGCGTCCGCGGCCAACCCGATGCGGATAGGTACAAGCCCGTCCGTTTCTAGCGGCGCGTCCGCGCCGTTCTCGCAAGCCGCAATCAATAAGAAAGCGGCTGATACTAACGCTAGGTACTTTTTCATGTCTCTCTCCTAATTCGTCACCATAACTCTGCGCCAGGCCGAGCGTTTCGCGCCGTCCGCGTCTGTTACGACGACCATGACTGTCCACACGCCTGGATCCCATGTCGCGGTCGCAAAAGTATAGGCGGACGTCGTCGCCACCGGACTGCCGTTCACATACCACTGGCAAGACGCCCATTGCCCCTTAACCTGAATAACCGCGGACTGTCCTTTAGCCAGCGTGAGCGTCTCAGATTCGTGCATCTCCGCGTCGTCGAGTGAAACCACGACCGCGCTGACGCCCGGACTGCCCGGCGGGTTTACCGTAAACGTAGCGCCGCGGGGAATAGCGGCTTTCTCTTGGCCGCCGATATTGCCAAGAAGGTCCGTGCTGACGAGCGTACTTTGATAGGTCGTATCGTTGTAGAGTTCCAAGAGATAGCTGCCCAGACTGCCCGGATTCGCCGAATAGATATAATAACCAAAATAGTCCTCATAGACCCGTTCCCATTTCTTGATTCCACTGTTTATGTCGTACTTGGCCAGCCACGGCATATGTTTTTCCCTGTTGTCTTGGTCCGCGGCGTTCTCGACGCACGCGCCGCTCAAGACGATGGAGCCGTCCTTGTCCTGGACGATATTATAAATCATGGCCGCGCCGTCCAGATACTTGGAATCCACAAATATAGGGTTCCCGCCCCAGGCTCCGCTTTCTATGTTCAGCTTCCTGACAAAGCCCCGGTACTTTGACACGCCAAAATAAGTTCCCGCCGCATAATAATCGCCGCCGGTCTGGAATATCTTATTTATAGTATAACTGGCGAGTTGTATCACCGGTTTTTGAGAGCCATCCGCCGCGTCAATGATATATATCAGAGAGCCGGTTTCGCTTGCATCCCACGCAACCACAATATATGCGTTTGCGGCGCCGTCGTAAGTCAGGTACAGAATATTACTACAATCGTCGGCAGTCGGCTGAACCCATAGGCTTTCATACTCCACTGACTCAAAGGACGTCCTCGTCACCGTGTCAATATACGCTTGATATAAATTTGTATCGTAATTACGAATCAGTCCGCCTATGGCGTAATTCCCTTCCCCGGCTTTGGCGATGTAGTAGCCGTACTTGCTTTCTTTTTCAATGTCTATCTCATCAAGGAAGTCATCCAGATAGAAGAGCGGCTCTCCTGTATAATCCGTTCCCAGGATGAAAGGCGTCCCGTCCGTACTTTCATAGTAAGCCTGTCCCGTGAATACAAGCTCGGTTCCCTCGTCGATGAAGCTTCTGAGATTGAGCGCCGACGGATTGATCTTGAGGATGATCTTCCGCTCCACGACGCCGCCGTCAGGCGCGATTGCCGCGAAGTAAGGCGTCGAGCCTGCCTGTACCGCCGTTACCACGTCCGCGCTATAGTTGACCTTGCCCGCGAGGATGTACCCGTCCGTCTCGACGTTTACGCGGGACCGCACCAAGCCCACGGTAAAATACTTGCCTGTTTCGCCGCTCGTCGGTATGGTCCATATCTTGGCGTTCATGTTCGGGTCAAAGGGTTCTTGCAAGAATAGTTGCGGCCCGTTCTGTCTGTCGTAGAAGAAGGTGTACACCACGCCTTTCTGCAACGCCGTACTGGGAAAAACCTTCCTCGTCCCGGTGTCGCCGATGGTCCAGCCGCTTAAAGACGAAACATTCTCGAACACATAAAGCGCGGCGCTGTTCGCGGGTATCTCGCGGGCGTTAGCGCCGAAAGGATATATGGTGCTTATGCCCTGTTGCAGCCAAATATTGTCGTCCGCGCCGTTCTGAATCAAGACGTAACTGGAGTCCGTGTTTATTGGCGGCAAGTCTGGCACCTTCGATGTATTCACCTCGCCCTTTTTCAATATCGCCAGTTTTGTGCTGTCAGCCGTGTTCGCATAAAAGGGAATGGCCATATCCCCAACCGGTATGAGATACTCAAAATAGAGCGTCTCGCCGTTGCTTCCCTCCGCGGTGGGCTGCAATTCCCATTGGTTTGACCCGCCCTTTTGAACCGTCTTTATCGTTTCCTCCGCTTGCTTTCCGTAAAGCGGCGGGTCGTTGATATACACGTTCACGACGTAGGGCGTGTCGTTTTGTATTTTTAGATAGGTCTTGCCGTCCTCCACAGGATCAGGCGTGGGAATGGGATCATCCGGGTCCTTTTCGCCGCAGGCCGCAAAGAGCAAAACCAGAAACAGCGCCGCAAGAACACGCGGCCTTTTAAAATTTGTCATAACAAAATCCTCCTTATTCAATAAAGGACGGCGGCGGGCGGCCCCCGCCGCTTTTCAACTATGCGTCAGTCAAACGTCATCGTTCCAATTTCGGTTATTTCCGAGAGCTGGATGTCCCCAGGATTGGTTCCCGTAACGCTAAGACTGTAAATCTTGTCGCTCTCAAAGGTGAATTCAGGCACAAGCACGCTGTAAGCGGGCGTACCGACTTTGAATTGAGCCTTTACGCTTGTGTCAAGGTATTCGTCGTTAGAGCCGGGTTTTTTAGACATGTCTATCTGGAAGGTCAATGAGTTGTTTGGATTGATAGCCTGCCCGCCCGTCGAGGTCGTAACCTGCTGAAGCCCGTCCCAAAGCCCCATGCCTGTGCCGTGGTTGTTCTGAATGACAAGGTAGGCGCTCCCGGTTTTAAGTACGATGTCCTCGCCTAAATACGAGCTGGCGTTAAGAGTCGCCTCGTTCAGAGAATCATCCAAAGAGAAATACTCAAACTTCGCTTTGCCGTCCAAGTTCCCGCCCTGGTATTTGGGATACACGGTGATTATCTCGCCTCTGCTCTGATTGAATTTCCTGAACACCGGGAACACCATATAGGTGCCGGATTCAACGTTGAAAGTAGTGTTGTAAGAGCCTTGCCCCGCGTATCCTATCAACTCGCCCTGTATGCCGTCCTTGCGCAACTCGACGTTGTAACTCGTGCTGTTTTGAAGAATGATCTTCTTGCTCCCGCCAAGGATGCTGCTGATGGTATACGTCAGCTTGTTTTCAGCGTTGGCGTTGAAATATGCGTAAACCCGCGTAAAAGGCTTGTTTGCCAGCGAAGACAAATTGTCCTTGTTTGCAAGATAATCCTCTTCGGTTGTGAGAAAAAGCACGAAATCTCCGGTCGTTGCGAACAACGCCGCGTCTTTTTTCAAGCCGTGTTCGCCGCCGCCGATTGGCACCCCGCTTATGAGTGAAGAAGGGCCCGGCGCCCCTTTAAACGCCACCAGCTTCTTGTTGCTGTCGTTCTTGACCTTCACCGAAAAGTTTGTCAGGTAGTTGGTGTAGTCAATCCCGTTGTCCGCAGGCGTGTTCTTATTGGCGTTGTCGTCGTCCTCGCCGCCGGTGAAAATATCACATGCCATCAAAACAAACGCGCTTGCGATTATGACAAGGACCGCGATCCTCGTCATCCAGTTCCTTTCGCTTTTCTTCATAAAAAGCTCCTCTAAAAGTGCGGTTTCCCCCCGCATACGCGGGGGATATGTCAAAAAAGAGGTCTTTATAACCGGCGGCTTCGCCAAAGCGACATACGCGCTTTGGCGAAGCCGGCATATAAAGCGAGGAAACACACTGGCGTTATTTGAAATATTCTTTTATAATAGTAGTGTGTTTCACAACCCGGAGCCGGTTCTATTCTTGGCGGAACGGCCGGCTTCGGGTTCCCTCTCTTAAAACCTAAGTGAACTTTGTCCCGCAACGCCCACAATTTCAAACGGCGTGTCTTATCCGCGCGGCTCGCGAACCGCGAACCGCGTTCCCGGGTTTGCGAATCACGTTTGAGCGCGGCGAGGCGGGATGCGTCATCATAGGAGAAAACAATAGGTTCCTTATGCGAAACCTTTTTTATAAGGCGTGTAAGAGTCGTTTCGAGGCTTATGGATAGCGCCGGAGCCGCCCTTTGGAACGCTCCAAAAGGCGGCGTACTCCGCTCTATCGCTATACAGTTAAGAGCGCGGGGGGGGGGGGGGGCGTATTGTTTATGGCATAGCCTATGGCATATATAAATAGCATGTCGGTTTCTTGCATTGCAACACTTTTCCTTTTAGGCGCCGTGAGGTCCGGCGCCCTCACGGCGCATGTCATCCTTACAGGACAAACTTTGAATTGCGGGTCTCCTTTAGCCAAGAGCGTTACAAGGAAACGACGTTACATTCAATATATCACAATCTTATGTATAATACAATATCCGCGCATAAAAATCCAGCGATTTTACATTTAGAAGAACGCGCTGAATGGGGTATGGGATGGGGAATACCGGGGAACGCCCTTTGAGATGTGGAACGAGCGCGACAACGCGCTAAAGAGACTCGGATACAACCTGAAACACAACTTCGGACGCGGGAAGAGCCAAGGAAGAGTTCATGGGTTTCATCCTTGGCGATGAACCGGACGGGCAAATGTAAAATCGCTGTTTATGGCCTGCCGCAAGAAGCGTATAGCCGGGCCTGTTCCAAAACTAATCGACTGTGCGCTAAACGGCCCCGGCATAGCCGGGGGCGGGGTCTTGGAACAGGTTGGAGCAGTTGGCTTTTGCAGTTTTTCAGGCTAAAGCCTGCGAACCAAAGGTTCGACAAAACCGCGTTTTTTAGAGGTCGCTGTTATTTTATAGCCTGCCGCAAGAAGCGTATAACCGGCTGCAAATGTTTTATGGCCTGCCGCAAGAAGCGTATAGCCGGCTGCAAATGTTTTATAGCCTGCAGAAAGAAGCGTATATCCGTCTGTAATTGTATTATAACCGTCTGTAAGAAACGTATATACTTCTGAAAATAGTATATTACC
>JAITIK010000138.1 GCA_031279555.1 Treponema sp.
GCATCGTCAGGTGAAAGATACACCCGCCCGCCATGACCATCAGCAACAATCGCCATAAGCCGCGATCCCATGCGTCCGGCTTTGCCTTCTTCACGTATATATGGAAATCCGGCGGGTTCACCACAACATATACAGTGGGCGCCATTACGATTAACCGTTCCATCAGGCACATTTCCCTCTCCCTGTTGAACCTTAAATCGCACCGATTTTTTATCAGCGCCAATTTCAGGTTTAACCCATGCCTCGTGCCCTCTCCTTTTTGAAAGAAAAAACGAATGCACCAACGGCATTTCGGCGCCGCAGGCAGGGTTCGGACATTTCACCGTCCGCGCCCAAAGCCATGCAATCACCGTTGCTTTATATGCCTGCGTGTGTTGTGTTGCCGGCACGGTAATTTTCGGATACAGGCGCCCAATTTTCTCAAACGCTTTCTGCCGCATCCATTCACCGTAGTAACGCATATCTTCGGCAAGACCCGCGGCTCCCTTCATTTCAGAGGCAGAGCCTATATTTATACGGCTTGCGGGATTCACCGGCGGCCTGTCCTTAAAGCGCGGCGGGATTTCTATCATCGCCTTGTTTATCAGCGCCGCCACGGGGTTTAGGTCGCTTGCGTGGGCTTCCAGGCCCAATCGCTGCGCCTCAAGGGGAATGGAACCTCCGCCGGCAAACGGATCAAGCACGGGCGGCGGATTACCGCCTGTGGACTTTACTATCTCGTTATACGCTTCCTCATAGAGTTTTTTGTCGCCGATATTATCCCAATTAACCAGCCGCTCAATAATACTGAAAAGCCGCTGCCGTTCTTCTTCCTGGGCTTCCCCGGTGGGAAACTGTTCAGGATTGCTCGACGGATCATCCACCAATGATGCGAAAAGAACCGCACGGCAAGCCGCTAAAGGACGGCGCGCCCACCACAAATGCAGCGTAGAGGGATGCCCATGCCGTATAGATTTTTCACGCGCCGCTTCGGCATTGATGGCTTCAAGGGGCAGACTAACTTCGATGAGCTTTTTTGGCATATTTATATATCCCCATGAACCTGATACTCATTTATTCGTTTTTGCGCGTTTGTTATAGCATCGTTTTGACCTGCAGCCTGGTTTTTTTGATAAAAACCTCCTATAAGCAATTCAGGAGACATTCCTTTTCTATGTACAAAAAAAATTCGATGCCCAGGTCCATAAACACGAAGCTCAAGCAACGGGCCATGTTTTGTGCCTGTCACGTTTTTTATTAGATTGTCATCCACTTCATATTGACGTTTTTTAGCTTTCTCCATGGTTGTAAAAAATCCTAAATTATCCCAGTTAACAGGATGTGGAGCGTCATTAAGCGCAGCATCGCAAAAGACGGCGCCAAAATGTGTACAAAAGCGATCTTCCGTATTTTTCAGCGAATCAATACAGTAGTTTACGATATTGGATACATCATTCTGTCCCCAAAGGTTATGCAAAATCTCATGTCTGTTTTCAAAATGCAGGATATCACAGCGCCATTCGGGTTCAGTCGGTATGGTTAAGGCAAGGGCTTTGTTTTTTGCGGCTGTCTCAAGTATTGGGGCCGGTACGCCTATGTTGGTAATTACCCAATTATCAACGGATTTTATATCCTGTTCATCAAGCACTTTGCCGGTAGAAAATGTTTGAAGCAGCAGGTGAATTTTAACGCGGTCATGCGGTACGGTTTTATGCAGTATATCTTTTATTCCCAACTCCATTCCTGCCGATCTGACAAGAACAAACCTTGAAGGGCGCACCTCATCGTCCGCAAATCTTCCCGAAAGCGTAAGGTTTTGTAACTCCATTTTCATGCGGACAAATGCGTCTGCCGCTTCAACTATACAGCGCAGACCTTCCCGCTCATCTTTTGACGCGCCAGGATAGGGGTTAAAGTAGATTTCCACCCGCAAACTCCTTTCAGACCAAAATCATAAGACTTTTTTCAGTCTCATCAAAAAAACCTTCCGGCCAATAATCCATCATTCCATATTCATCGATTGAAATGCGGCTAACCGTTACCGGGGCTTCATTATTTTCCGCTTTGAAGAAAAAACATCTTACATCGCCGCACGGTATTTTTTTATTTTTTACGGCTATTCTAACGCCGTTAAGCAAGTGGTCGGAATGTGTTTCTACGATAATCTGTACGCCGCATGATGTGGCAAGCGCAAGCAGTTCTCCCATCCTTGTTTGACCGGAAGGGTGCAGATGCGCTTCAGGGTTTTCAATAAGCAACAACGCCGATTTTATTTTTCCGTTGGCTAATTGACTGGAATGAATCAAAACGCTCACGATTATCGGCAATACATAGGATAGCCCAAAACCGACATGGACAGGCCTGTGCCCGTTAAATTCGGTCCTTCCAATATCGGTATGATGATCGCTATCATACTTGAAATCCACCCCCGGAGAAATTACACGAAGCCATTCTTTTATGTTTTCTGTAATGCCTGTGCCTTCTTTTGCCACGAGGTCATCGGGGACACGCAGGCCAACCCAGTCGCTATCAAGGCGGGAAAGAAAGTCGACGATGTTTTCACCCCTTGAACCAACGGTAATTATGCTGTCATCAATGCTTAGGGGCAATGAATTTCTGGGGCCAAAACGATCTGCCGAGATATATGAAACCACGCCATCCATGCCACCACTTCGCCATATTTTATCGGCCCGATCAAATGAAAATTCAATTTCCTTTTCATCCTGCCTGCATCGCAAAACAAACCCACTTGTATCACTCCTAATATACTCACCGAGCGGCCCAAGATCGGGCAGCGGCTTTTGTTCATTCAACAACCTGAGTGATTGTATTACGGAACTTTTGCCTGAATTATTTAATCCGGACAATACATTGAGCGCTCCAAATCCAAAACTTTCTTCTTCAAAGGCTTTAAAATTTTTTATTGAAAGATCCGTTATCATTTTTTCTCCTCCTTGATAACTTTGTCAATAATTTCCCTGATTATCTCGTAACGTCCCCTGACGGAGGCTGCCTTTGTGCTGTCTTTGCCAATAAACTTCCTCAAATTAGATTCGTTATCGGAAAATTCTTTTTCCAATTCCTCATAAAGCCGTTCCTTATTAGCGTTAAGCGCTTCAAAATCACGTTCGGCCATATCTGACAGCAAGATCGACCATAGCTCAAACAGCGATTTATTAACCGGAGTCCTGGATCCTTCCCGCTCGGGAGTTGAGATACGAAATGCGCGGTCTCCAAATAGTGTACGGGCGCGGATTAACGATAAAACAAACCTTTCCTGAATCTCGTTAATATTTCCGTTGGAAATTTTTCGCTCCACAGAAACACCTGTAGCGCCGGCTTTTCTTATGCCATGGATTTTCAGGCTGTTGATTATTTGCATGGCATCGGAAAGAAAAGCATCCATTTCTTCATCTTTCCGGTATTCATCGATTCCCATGACAGAAAATGCCAGAAAACGCAGAACAAGTTCCTGCGCCGCCATACGGCTGTCATTTACTTTATGATCAACTGCATTCTGAAATTCTTTTGATTCTGCAAGTTTTGACAAAATATCGGTTACCGGGCCGTTATACAGGGCATGGCGTATTTCCTGTTCTGTTAAAGGCAGTCCGCCCGTATTGAGGCGCTTAAAAATATTACGTTGTACCGCCTGTGGAGAATCGGGGTCTATTATCACAAAATCCAATTCGGTTTCTTCAATTCTTATTCTCATGCGTTCCGGAAGGTCTGTAAATTTGTTGCCTTCGAATTCACGCAAAAATTCAAGAGACTGAAGCGCAAAAGCGTTTTTGGATACATACCCTTTTATCGTACTGATCCGCTGCAGCCCGTCAACAATGAGAAGCTCATCATTTTTTGTCGCCGCCGCATAAAAGTAGGGCAATGGTATCTTCAGCATGAGCGATTCGATCAATCTGCTTTTCCTGCCAATATCCCAAAGGTTTTCTCGCCTTTGAAGTTGAGCTGCGCGAATCAAATCTCTTTCCAGCCTTCTAATAACATTGGAAAGCGATATTTTCTTGTTTGAAATTGATATTTTTTCAACATCAAAAGGATATGGCTCGTCAGACTGATCGGCTTCAACCCCGGAAAGAGTACCGTCG
>JAITIK010000024.1 GCA_031279555.1 Treponema sp.
GTCAGGGCGGAACAATCATATACCGTGCTTCCAGATTGTCCTCTAACCGATATTATTATAAACGTTGGGGCGTTATATAAACAATTGAAATTTTCATTGTTTCCCAACTCTTTTAACCATTCCAAATGTGATTGTTTGGCGGCTTCTTTTGCCAGTAAATTTATTTTATTCAAAACGTTTTTATTTTGAATAATTGTAAAATATATATCTTCTTCAAGATTTGTTCCCCCATTTGGAGCATAAAGTCCCGCGTTTATAATTGTACTTAACTCATTTTCAGAAATTTGTTTTTCTAAAAATTGTCTAATACTCCTCCGTTGTTTAATAATTTTAATGGTTTCATTTTCATTCATAGCATTTCCTCCAAATAATATTTTGCGCAATATTTTAATAATGTCAAGTATTTTGTGAACATTTTGAAAAAAATTTGGGCGGTATTTCGCATAACTCCCCATATCCGCCAAAGACGGCGGATAATGCGCAATAATATCAATTCGCGCCAGATGCGAGATCATGGAGGGAGTCGAAGGGGTAGAGCGCGCCTATGGTGGCGTCGATCCTTTCGGCGGATGCGCCGCCAAAATAGACGCGGGCATCTGGAAGCATGAACTCGCTCAACACCTGACGGCATGCGCCGCAGGGCGGGACGGGAACCGGGGAGTCCGGCGCGGCTATGGCTATGGCGGTGAAAGAGCGGCAGCCTTTGGATACAGCATGCATCACAGCGCCGCGTTCCGCGCAAATTGTAAGTCCGAAAGAGCGGTTTTCTACATTGCAACCGGTGAACACCCGCCCGTCTGCGGAGAGGAGCGCCGCGCCAACGCGAAATTTGGAGTAGGGCGCGTAAGCCGCGAGCGCGGCTTGTTGCGCTTCAGCGAAAAGTTCTTCCATTATAATAGACATGGAGCCAAGTATAATTGATCGGGGGCGGATATTACAAGCTATTACAAACGTCTTACACGCGCTCTGTGGGCGACCGCTCCTGCGCCTCCCATTCTCACGCCAAACCTCGCCTGATGGGGCGCAGTTCCGCTTCGCTTACCAGAGCCGGGTCGTCTATGCCGTGAGGGAGTTCCCTGCCTTCCTCAATTTCAATGTCTTCTTCTTCAATAGATTCAAGAGCTATGCCGTCCGTCCCATCATTATCGCGATTTTCAAGACGTACGGAAACAACCTTGGTGACGCCGGATTCTTCCATGCTGACGCCGAGAAGGGTGCCTGCGCCGATCATGGTTTTTTTGTTGTGCGTGATGACGATGAATTGGCTTGCGCTGCCGAATTCACGCAACGCCTGAACAAACCGGTTCACATTCGCTTCGTCAAGCGCCGCGTCGATCTCGTCAAGCAGGCAGAAAGGGCTTGGTTTGACCATATAGGTGGCGAACAGCAAGGCGACTGCGGTCATGGATTTTTCGCCGCCGGACAGGAGGCTGATGTTTTCGAGCTTTTTGCCGGGCGGCTGGGCGAAAATTTCGATGCCAGACTCAAGCACGTGATTTGCGTCAACAAGCCGAAGCTCCGCTCTGCCCCCGCCGAAAAGACGGCGGAACATGTTGTGGAAATTTTTCTTGATTTTGTTATAAGCGGCGATGAACAAAGCGGAAGACTCGGCGCGGATTTCCGCCGCTATGTTTTCAAGGTCGTCACGGGCTTTGGCAAGATCCGCAAGCTGGCTCGACAGAAATTCAAACCGTTCTTTTGTTTCCGCAAATTCTTCAATCGCCATAAGGTTCACCGCGCCCAAATTTTTAAGATCGGTACGCGCTGTTGTGAGCTTTTCCCGCAATTCCGCGGGAGTCGCGGCGATTGAAACGACGCGCTCCTCAAATTCCATGAGGTCGCGGGAATGAGTCTCGCGAAAGTTGTCCTGGACGTTTTTTATTTCGGTTTCGGATTGCACACGCTCCAGATGGATTTTCTCAAGCGCGGCTTGCACTTTGAGCATATCCGCAGTGCGCTTGTTGATGGCGTCCCTTGCGCCGAAAAGCTCCTCATTGCGTTTCTTGATGTCCGCTTCCAGCCGCTCCTGTTCCGCGGTGAGCGTGACTCCTCTGGATTCAATCTCCGCAAGCTCCTGTTCCGTATCGGTTATCCGCTCCCCGATTTCGTCAAAACGCTTGCGGTCAAGGAAAAGCTCGTCCCGCACAGTCTTGCGTTGGGCTTCCTGTCCGGCGAGTTCCCGGCGTATAAGACGCGCCTTTTCTTCGGCGGCGTTCGCCTGCGTTGATATGCGGGCGCGGTTCACGCGGAGTTCTTCCAATGTGGCGCGGTATTCGCCTATCTTGACGCTCAAATCCTCATTGTCACGGCGGAATTTCGCTATCTTTTCCCGGCATTGCTCAACGCCGTCCTTGCAGGAGCGGATGCTCTTGTCGAGGATGCGTTTCTTGGTAATGATGCCCTCCGGCGCAAGAAAATCATCCAGAAACGAAGGAGAGCTTTGCCGGTACCTGTCGAAAAGGTCTTTTGCCTTGACGATATTCGCCTTAGTTTCGGAAAGCGCCGCCGCTATGCTCTTGGCAAGCCGTTTGATTTCTTCCGGAGACGGGAGGGCGCCGCCCGCTTCCAAGCGTTCCGCGCTATCCGCAAGGTCGAGAACAATGGCTTCCCGTCCGGCAAGGGATGTCTCTATGCGGGCGAACAACTCTTCTAAAGCCGCTTCGCTCGCCTTGCGTCCAGCCGCCGAATAGCCCGCGTCTTTAAGCCCCGCATCCAGAGCCGCGACAATATCATCGGTGATTTTTTCAAGGTCTTTTTCATGGGCGCTTTGAGACTTTTCAAAACCCTTGATTTCTTCTTCAGCGCGTTTGGCGGCGCGCTCGTTCTCGCCGATGCGGGAAGAAGCGAGACCTATGTTTTCCTCAAAAGAATGGATATTGTCTTCAATATCAACCGCCTTGCGCCGCAAGTCACGGACAATGACATCCTGTTCATCCGCGTCATCGGTCAATTCCTCAATCTTGAGGGATATATGGCGCTCTCGCGCCTCGTTTTGGGCTATTTTTGTCTTGCTTTCATCGCGCCGCTCAATGAGCAGTTTGGCTTCCTTTTCTTTGGCGTTCTTTTCAACGGCAAGCGCGTAGATAGTCTTCTGATACTCGACAAGGCGGGATTCCAACTCGTTCACCATGTCCATATTTTCTTCAAGCGTCTTGTTCACCGCGTCAAGCTCCGCCTTAAGCGCATCCCGTTCTTCGGTACGTTTGCGCAAGGTCTTGTCACATTCGTCCCGCTCGCTCTTAAAGCGTTTCAGGCGCAGCAACTGAATGTCGAGTTCAAGATGGAACACGTCATCCTTTAACGTCCGGTATTTGAGGGTTTTATCGGCCTGCGCCTTGAGCGCGTCATAACTGCGCTTCACCTCGCCTAAAATGCCCTCAACCTGACGCATGTTTTCTTCGGTTTTCGCCAGTTTAAGCGCGGCTTCCCTGCTTTTCACCTTAAATTTGGTGATGCCGGCGGCCTCTTCAAACAGATAACGGCGCTCGTCCGGCTTGGAAGACAGAACCTGATCGATTTTGCCCTGCTCCATGACCGAATAAGCCGCTTTTCCAACGCCCGTGTCCCAGAACAACTCCCGCACTTCTTTCAACTTGACCAGACTTGTATTGATATAGTACTCGCTCTCGCCGGAGCGGAAAAGCCTGCGCCGTATTTGCACTTCGGGCATGTCGAGGGGGAGGAGTTTCGCGTCATTGGCAAGGATAAGGGTCACTTCCGCCACATTGAGGGGTTTGCGGCTGTCCGTGCCATTGAAGATCACGTCTTCCATCTTTTCGGCCCGCATCGCGGTTGACTTCTGCTCGCCCAACACCCACTTGATGGCGTCAACTACATTGGATTTGCCGCACCCGTTAGGCCCTAACAGCGCGGTGATTCCATCCGCAAATTCAATATGCGTACGCTCGGCAAACGATTTAAAGCCGAATATGTCCAGACTCTTTAGAAACATCGGCGCATACTCTAGCATATATGGGGGGAAAGATCAACAGGAAGGCGAATCCGGACCCGAGCCGCAGCGCAACAAAGGGCGGGGCCTTTTTTTGACTAAAATAGCGCGGAATCTTGACTTTCGCCGCGCTATGCGCTATAGTACTTTCATACGCGGCTTTATAGCCTCGTTAGATAAGAAGAGAATTGCGTTTCTATATCAGGCGCATACAATATGCGGCGCATACAATATGCGGCGGCGATTCTCTTATACGCAAACGCATACGTTTTATAGGAGTTTTTTTTAATGACCCATTTGTTCCTGCCCCCCCCCCCCCCGCAAGGTCTCAAAAGCGCGTCTATAGACGTATCCGCCATAAAAACCGGCGGGACTGCGGACGAGGCGGGAAACCCCCTTTCAACCGGCGCTCCCGCCTCTGTTCAAAAACATACCGCGCTTCATATACACGCCGTTTTTACATCAATAAGACATTCTCTTTATCTCGCGCCGCTAGCGCCACGGTTCCCGGCGCGGCATGGAGTTGGAACCACGGGGAATCCTATTGTCACGCGCATAACCGCGTTGCGGTTGCAATATATACGGAAAAAGCCTCCGGCTGCCGTCCGCCTTGCCCGGTCGCCGGTATGCCGGAGAGCCGCTTCCGCGCCAACTTTTTTAAAGGAGAAGAAAATTATGTACCAAAAAACATGGTTTTTCAAGGGACTGCTGGGCGTAAGCCTGGCTTTCGGGTTGCTGCTGCTGCTCAGTGGCTGTGATTTATTCAACGAAGACAAAACGACCTACACCGTCAGTTTCAGCTGTGGAGAGGGAAGCGGCGCCGCGCCGGAAACCAGGACGGTGAAAGCGGGAGAGACCATTATCCTTCCGAATCAAGGCGGGATGACTCAGCCTGAAGGGAAAACCTTTGGAGGCTGGAAAACCAATGCCGGAACGTATCAAGCGGGCGAAGTCTTTACGGTCAACGGGAACGTGGTGTTTACCGCCGTGTGGAACAGCGAGGCCGACGGTCTGTATACGGGGTTTTACAACTATCCCACCGGCAGGGCCAACCCCAACGGGCTTTTGGAAATAACTAATTCCATTGCCAAGAAAACGCTGCTCTTTAACGGAACCGTGGATCCGGCGAACTATATCGGCGCCGTCGATTCCTTGAGCAGCCTTAAGGTGAAACTGCCGGAGGAAAAGTTCTACACCATCGTGGCGGTGGACAAGGAGAACTATGAAGAACGGCAAAGTCAAGCCGCCCAGTTCAATGTCCTCACCTATTACTCCGACACCCAACCGTATTCAATAAGTGTTTCTCCCTCAAACACATACGGCGGCGGCACCTGGGTCTTCAACAACAAGACCGACTTCTGGGTCCAGATTAAGAAAGGGGATATGAGCCAGAATTACGCGGTCATTGCGCCGAAAGCGGAGCGGGTTTCCATCCCTATCGCCCTCAACACCCCCTACGATTACTTCGTCTACTTTTCCAAGGAATTGAAGTACAACGGGAAAACCGTGGCTCTGGTGGAGATGACGGTTCGCTCTCTGGCAAATACCGCGCAGGTAACCAGCGATAATCCGGTTTATACCACCACGATCAATACGGATACCGTGCCCAGCGCCAATATAAAGCCCTCGGTGATGGTGAAAAACAACAGCGATAAATCGATCCGGGTGTATTATGCGAACAACCAAAAGACCAACGGCGCGGCTAATGGCGATTTTGTGATTACCGGCGGCGAATCTCAGTTGATAAGCGGATTTGAGATCAATGATAACACCAACGTTATCAAGTTCAGCGCGATGGCCTGGGAACAGGACAAGCAGGTTCCGGTGGATATGGTTATGAAGGGGGAGAAGGTGTACGAAATCACCATCCCCAAAAATGAAGAGGCTTCAGACATAACCGTTGCCGAAGTTGATGCAAGCAACTATTATAACTAACACAATTCTATAGAGGGAAGGTTCTTAAAGAACCTTCCCTCTAAAACAAGGATGCGAACTATGAGTATGAGAAAGCGGCTCTTTGCGATTCTATCCGCGCTGGCCATGATCCTTGCAAGCGGTTGCGATCCTTCGCCTAATGAAGAGACCGGAACGAATCAGGGGAACGAGACCACCAACGAAACGCCGTCGGAAGACGGCAAGACCTATATTGAGTTCCAGAACCATGAGGACTTTCCCGCGAAGATATATCAGGACTCGTCCCATTTCACCTTTATCGCCGAGGCTCCCGCAAAGGGAGCCGCAAAAGTCGAGGCGGCCCCGAACCAAACGGGAGTCGCGTTCTATCCGGTGTTTTATCTGGACATTGAAGGCATACCCATAGTTCAATCCGGCCCCGCCGTCATCGTGCGGGTGGACGCGAAAAAAGTCAACGCGGCGAACATACCGCCTCTGGAGGCCATTACAACCGGTCTCGCCTATGTCAAAATAGAGAACGCGAGCCTCTATTCTCTGGTTTTTAACCAGGGGGGCTATGAGTTGACCCCTCTGGGCGGGGCATCCACCATCGTCATGTCCGGCGAGAGCGCGGGGTACGGGTTTGAACCCCAAGCGGCGCAGTCCTTTAGTTTTATGCGGAACGCCAGCATCCCCATCCCTTTTCCCAATGGGATGCAGAAGTTTGAGCGGGACACCATTTATTCCTTTCGCTATGACGGAAGCGTCCTGAGCTTGACCAGCGTCAAGCCCTTCCTCCCCGCTCCCCAGAACATTGTATTGGAAGCCGGAGACGGGAGCGTCAGCGTCAAGTGGGACGCGGCGGCGCGGGCGAGCTCTTACAACGTGTATTACAGTACCGGCGAAACCCCGCCGGAAACGCCGGCGCAAGCCAATATCGCCGGAACCGCCGCGACTATAAGCGGTCTGGCCAATGGCGCGGCCTATTACGTGTGGGTGGAAGCGGTGAACGCCGCAGGCTCCGCCATGAGCGCCCCTTCATCCATTACCTTGCCTTTTTATGCCGCCACTTCCCAAGAATTCATTAACGCCATCGCTTCTATAAACGCTTCCTCAGAAGCCAAGACTCACGTCATAACCCTCACCGGCGGCATAAGCGCGGGAGCGGTCGCCTTTGCCGCGAATGCGGCGAAGACCGTCATCATAAAAGGGGACGGGTCTGTCCGCGCCGTCACCAACACAGGAACCGCCGCTCTTTTTAGCGTTCCCGCGGGCGTTACCCTGGTATTGGGAAACAACCTCTTCTTAAACGGCAATGGCAAATCCGCAAGCGCGGTGTCTGTAGCTGGCGGCGCCCTGGTCATGAACGCGGGTTCCAGGATAAGCGCCGCGAAAAGCTACGGGATTATCATCGGCAATAACGGGACGTTTACGATGGAAGGGGGAGAGATTAGCGGCAATACCGCATCCGGCGGCGGCGGCGTGTATGTATCCGGCGGGACGTTTACGATGGAAGGGGGAGAGATTAGCGGCAATACCGCATCCTACGGCGGCGGCGGCGTGTTTGTGTATAACAACGGGACGTTTACGATGGAAGGGGGAGAGATTAGCGGCAATACCGCATCCTCCGGCGGCGGCGGCGTGTTTGTGTCTAGCAACGGGACGTTTACGATGGAAGAGGGAGAGATTAGCGGCAATACCGCATCATCCTCCTACGGCGGCGGCGTGTATGTGTCTAGCAACGGGACGTTTACGATGGAAGGGGGAGAGATTAGCGGCAATACCGCATCATCCTACTACGGCGGCGGCGTGTTTGTATCCGGCGGGACGTTTACGATGAAAGAGGGAGAGATTAGCGGCAATACCGCATCCTACGGCGGCGGCGTGTATGTGTCCAGCGGTACATTTACCAAGCAGGCGGCGGTCGGCGTCGAATATGGATCAAACGCAAGCGACTCGCTAAAGAACACCGCGACTAGCGGCGACCTTTACGGGCACGCGGTCTATGTCGCTTCAGGCGGCAAGATTCGCAACGTCACAGCCGGCTCCGGCGTCGCTATAGACAGTGAAATAAGCGGCTCCGCGGGCGGCTGGGAAGAGCATCCCATCAGCGACATCGCCTACAGTTCCGTATCAGGCGGTACGTGGAGCTTGCTAGCCGACGGCAGACGGCAATCTCCCGCGATAGGCGACAACGGCGCAACCAAGTCGCGGGTCAGCTTTACAAGCGACACAGCCAACGCCTCCATAACCATACAACTCGACGTGTCTTCGGAATCCGGGTACGACTTTGCCTTTATCAGCGGACTGGATAACGCCAACGCCACA
This sequence comes from Treponema sp., assembly GCA_031279555.1. Classification (GTDB taxonomy): domain Bacteria; phylum Spirochaetota; class Spirochaetia; order Treponematales; family Breznakiellaceae; genus JAIRKH01. The sequence goes on from JAITIK010000024.1 coordinate 8,171, forward strand.
TTCAACAGCGGTTATTATCCGGATAGTCGAATATCCGGCGCGGATTCGGTAACGGTAACGATACCTGTTCCAACCGCGGGCAGCCATTTTATTGATATAGGGTATCGTAAAGACTCTGGGCTCAGTTCCGGCTCCGATTGCGCGTGGTTTAAGGTTATTGAATAGATCGAGAACCGCTATGCGGCGTTTAAGGGAAGAGGGAGCGCGTTGCGGCCAAGCCGCGCAAACTCCACTGTGTATGACAACTATGTGTACAACGGAACGTTTACGATGGAAGGGGGAGAGATTAGCGGCAATACCTCCTCCTCCTACGGCGGCGGCGTGTGGTTAGCGGCGGAACGTTCGTCAAGCGCGATGGCGGTACTATTGACGCTGACAACAAGGCGGGCGAGGGAAAGGCGGCGTATGTGTCGAGCGGGCCTAAAGCGCGCGACACCGCCGCAGGCCCCGGCGCAAACCTTGACAGCGGCAAATCCGGCGCCGCCGGGGGCTGGGAATAGGCGAGGCCCGGCTTGTTTGTTTCAAAGGCGGGGGGCCTTTCCCCGCCTTTATTAACGGCTACACCCCGCCCTGGGGCGGGAGCCTATATACAATTAAGGAGAAAAAAATGGCGAAGAAAACGTTTTGGAAGGTATGGCTCAGGCGCAACCTGCTCACCAAGGATCTGGAGAACGACTTTATGGCGGAAGTGTCTACCGCGGGGAACACCCTGCGCAACGAAGACCTGGCCGCCCGCATCGTGGCGGGACGCTCAGAGTTGCGCCTGGAAACCATTCCCGGCATCCTGCAAACCCGTGACGAAATCGTGCGGGAAGCCTTGGCCGGCGGGTCAGCGGTTCAAGACGGCTGCGTCCGCATGTCCCCGCAGGTCGGCGGCGTCTGGGTCGGCGTAAACCACGCCTTTGATCCGGCCCGCCACAAGATCACCCTGGACGTGCCCCCCAGTCCGGAGATGCGCGCCGTCCTGGAAACCGTGGGGGTCGAAGTCCTGGGCGGGAAGGACTCCGGGGCTTTCATCGGCCTGGCGACCGACGCCGCCGCCGGCAAGACCGACGGC
>JAITIK010000042.1 GCA_031279555.1 Treponema sp.
CTCGCCCCCCGGTCAAAACCCCCTTTCCCCACCCCCCCCCCCCCGTTACCCCCGCGAAAAACTTCGCCCCGCCCCCCCCCCCGGACAACCCCCCCCCCCCCCATGCCGACGGGCTTCCACCGCCGCGCCGTCTATTGCCACTTCGTTAAACGCCATCCCTTCCCCCTCTCGATGGCGCGCCAGGATTTTCGCCCGCAACCTTCGTTCGCCCTCCCGTGAAAACTGGCCATAGATCACTTGCCGGCAGCCGCATTCACGCGGCGTATCCCAACAGGGACGGCCCGCCCTCAGAATATACAGGATTCCGCTAAGTACCCGCCCGGAAATAACACAACCTTTTAGTCATGTTTATTTCATTATTGCGTAAGCGATGAGAATAAAATGCAGGAGTTTTATTTCTGCGCGCGTCTTTTCCCCCATGCAATCCCCCCTTCAATGCTCGGCGGATACCTTCCGCTAAACGCTTCCCCGCTTAGCGGATACATGCGTTTGTCTCTTTTCATCTTCCCTTCCCTTCCGCCTGCATCTCCACCCGTCCGGCATTTCAACCTTTGCCAACAGCGCCTAATGATGGGGATACGAACTCCGTTCTACAGCCCGCGTCCGCGTACTATTCCAGCGGACGTCTCTTCGTTGCGATGAAAATCATCGCTTAGGAGCCGCTCCGCCCTTTAGGACGGGGAGGTTCATTCTCTTTCGGATACTCTATGCGAGAATGATAGTAACTTGCCAGCACACGGACAAACGCCTTTTTAATGGCTTCCAAATCCCGGAATGTGAGGTCTGATTCGGCGAGTTGTCCGTGTTCAAGTTTGCTGTTGATGAGCGTTTGGATGAATTCCTCAATTTTTGTCGCGGTCTTCTTTTCAAGCGTCCGGACCGCGGCTTCGGATGTGTCGGCGAGCATGACCACTGCGGATTCCCGTGAACGCGGAGGATTGCCTGGATAGGAAAAGTCCTCAACGCTCACTTCTTTTTCCTGTTCAAGGGCTTTGCGATAAAAGAACTGGATGACCGAATTCCCGTGATGCTCCGCGATGATGGCTATGATCTGCTTGGGCAGCTTCATGGCGCGGGCTTTTTCAACGCCGAGTTTCACATGGCTACGCAGAATGGTCGCGGACAGCCGCGGTGGAATCTCGTCGTGCTTATTGTAACCCGCTTGATTCTCCACAAAGTACTCAGGCTGCTCCATCTTGCCAATGTCATGGTAATACGCGCCGACCCGCGCCAGCAGGGAATTCGCCCCGATTTCCTGACACGCGGCTTCGGCAAGCTGCGCCACCATGAACGAATGGCTGTAGGTGCCGGGGGCTATGGTAAAAAGCCGCCGTATGAGGGGCGCGTTCAGATCGGACAACTCAATGAGCCTGAACGTCGTCGCCGCGTTAAGCGCATTCTCCAGAGGCGGCAGAATTCCCAGAACGAGCATACCGGACGCTATGCCGTTAAACGCAGCCCAGAACAGCAAGAAAAGGTAGTCTTTTACCGGCGAGTGTTGCATAAGCATAACCGCAATGACCGCAACGCAGTTCGCCGCGGCAATGTGGAGGCCGGCTTTCACCAGGTCCATACGGCGTTCGGCGTTGTACAAGGCGCGGGAAGCCACAATGCCCGACGCAAGGGCTATAACGTACGCCGGCATGTCAAAGCAACCGAGCAGGAAACCCGCCAAAGGCAACACAAAAGCCCACGCGAGAGCAAGGTATGCGCCTATCAGAATGGACGGCAACATAATTACCAGAGCGGTGGGAAGCATAAGCGAAATTGGGAAGAAGCCGTTGTTAAAAGGAAGGGTTTTCGCCAGCGCGGCCCCGATGATGTACAGGCTCGTAAGAGCGGCAAGCAAATAGATTTCGCTGTTGTGCAACTTCCGTCCTACGAGCTTAATGCCGCCGATAAAGATAAAAAGGATGTAGAGCATAAGGATGAGCAACAGCCGTCCCACTACGCCGCTGACATCCTTTTCAGAGAGGGCGGAACTCAAAGCGTTCAATGAAATCATGTCTTCCTTGTTTACGACAAACCCTTTCTTTATGATCCGCTGCCCTTCCTTAATATGGATGAAAACCGGCTCCACACGCGCGGCGGCTTCTTTCACCTGCTCCTCCGTATCCGTTTTTGAAAAAAATACGTTTTCCAGAAAAAAATGTTTAAGCAGATCGTAGCATATGCCCTTGAGAGCGGCGGAGGATTCGCCCTGCGCGAGGCGCGCGGTCATGCAGCCGTGGAGGTTGTCTAGCGTAACGACGCGATTGAAATCCACCTGTTCCCTGCCCATACGGGAACCTGAAGTCCGCGCCACCTCAACCATGATGGGGTTGTACCGGGAAAGCTCGTTTTGCGGCAGGGAGAAAATTCCCTCTTCCATGAAATGAGAGAGAATCTTTCCGGCTTCCGAAAGTATCTGGTTTCGGTCTGGATTTCGGAAAAGGGTGTCCAGCGTTTCTACGGGAAACGCATTGGGGAATTCCGAATAAACCAGTATGCGAAAGTCTTCCAAGCGGAAATCTTCCGAACCGGATTCCGGAGCCGCCTTTTCACTTACAGTGTTTTTTTCAAAAAATTGACGGCACATGGAGGCGAAACGGCCATAGTTCCTGTCAGCCTCAAGTTTTTTTTCATTTTCATAGCGGAAAACCGCCGGCACAAGGCGTTTTCGCTCTTCAATGAGCATATTTGTCGCGTCTTCGTCAATGTAGGAAAGTGGTTTCATCGCTATTACGTCGTGTTCCGCGACTTTCCCAACTTCGAATTCGCTTAAATTGCCAATGTCATTGCTGGAATTCCTCGAATTTATCACCACAATGGACGAAATCAGAAACGTGGCTAATGTAACAATCACTGGACCAGGACTGATCTTCGCGTCTTTGATATTTTTGAGGATGACATTGGCGAACGCTTTAGCGCGCGCCTCAACGCTCGCTTTCCACAGGTTAAATTTGGTTTTCATTGTCATAAGCTTGTATTATCTTCTTAATAAGAGGATTGCGGACAACATCCGCCGTATGAAGATAGGAAAAATGTATCCCTTCAACATCTTTGAGCAGGGAAACCGCGTGGATCAACCCTGAATCGACCCGTTTTGGAAGATCAATCTGGGTTGTATCTCCAGTGATGATGGAACGCGATCCCTGCCCCAGCCGCGTCAGAAACATCTTCATCTGTTCTTTGGTCGTGTTCTGCGCCTCGTCAAGGATGATAACGCTGTCGTTGAGGCTTCTCCCCCGCATGTATGCGAGCGGCGCTATCTCTATGGCTCTGGTTTCCTCAAGTCGACGAATAACTTCAAACGGCACGAGAGATTCCATCGCGTCGTACAAAGGGCGCAAATAGGGGTTTATTTTCTGCATGATATCCCCGGGCAAAAAGCCAAGGCTTTCCCCGGCTTCCACAACCGGACGGGTCAACGCCAGTTTCCGCGTTTTTTTCGACAATACGAGACGAAGCGCCTCGGCGACCGCGAGATAGGTCTTGCCGGTTCCGGCGGGACCTATGCAAAAACTGACGTCGCATGCCCTCATGCCCTGTATATACCGCGCCTGATTCTTGTTCCTTGGATACACGCGGCTAAATCCGTTTGGAATGTGGATAACCGCGTCCCGTATGGGATCGCGCGCCGCCGGAGAGCATCCCGGTGCGGCGGTCTCCACAGCGCCGATGAGCGCCTTGACATATTCGCTTGAGGGGCTTTCCCCGAAACGCGCCGCATCGACAAGTCCGTTTATCACCGCTTTGAACCGCGCGCCGGCTTCCTCATCGCTGTGTTCAATGCGCATCTCATTGCCGCGCGCAAAAACCTTGCCGCCCAATTCCGCCTCAAGCGTTTTCAAATTATCGTCATTCGTTCCGCATACCCGCGATAAAATATCCTGGTTATCCAGAACAACGACCATTTCCAAATTTTTCAAGAAAGTTTAGAACACCTCCCCCGCGCATCCATTTCAAGTAGTGTAACTGCTGATTATATATGTAGTCAAGAGGTGAAAACCGCCGAGCCGGAGGTTTGCTGCAATCGGAACGTTATACGCAATGCGGTCTAAAATTGGTTGAATATTTTTAAAATAATTTGACAATATAATCGAATATGGAATATAATAGATATGAATGTAAAAACTGTCATAGCCAATAAAAACAAATATTAATCAAGGAGTGTTTTCATGAAGATTGAAGTTTTTGAAATTGCGTCGAAAAAAGACAAGGTTTATCGGGATCTGTTGGAGCAATACAAAACCAATCCTGAAGTGCAAGCGTTATTACATGAATCTATTATCTCTTCTGAAATGATATGGGCGGGAGATTTCAGACTAATTACAACGCTGAATCGCGCAATTGATATGGATAGTGTAAAGGTATATTTGGTAAAAGATGTTGATAATGATATTTTTGTGTGGGTTATCGGAAAATTTATATATGATGGAGAAATTACTATGTATCCTTTATTAAAGGAACAGTCAAAAGATATACAGTTGGAGATACGAGGCGTTCTTATTGAAAAAGGTCTGTTGGAGTCACGCAGCAATTTTATGAATATATAATATTTTGAAAAGAATTAATGGAAAATACTATGGTATGAAAAATACAGGCGTTAATTATTCAACTGAATATGAAACATTTGACGAAATTATGATATAAATAGTGATTATAATTTATGGTTATAAAATAAAAAATCCCCGCCGCAGGAGCGGCGGGGTATTGAAGATTTTTGTTTGAGATTCAGTCGAACAATGCGGGTTGATCGCCATCTCTTGTCTTCCGCAGCCGTTCGTGGCGCCTTTCCGCTCCCTGTGGTCTTGCCCGGTTCGTTGTCACATATTCGCCGCCGCGTCCGCCCGCCGCGCCCGCGAAATGTCCATCCGCCCGGAATACCCCCCCTCCCCCCATAACTGTCCCTTCACGCCGGGGCGCTTTCCAAATGTTTCCTTTGCCGTTATACTCTTTATCGTCGTGGCTGTCTTCGCCGGACCGCATGACGGCGCCGGCTGTACCAGAAAACGCGCGCGATCCCCCTTCCGCTCCCATCTCAAGAAATTTCATCTCATGCTGTCCGTTGATTCCTTCGCACGCTTCTTTCATTTGTTTTATCTGCATTTTCATTGTTATAAAAATCATGGAACCGCCGCAAGAATTAGTTTTTGGATCAATTGTTTTGGATCACCGCTTGTCATTATTTAAAAACGCTGATTTTTTTTCATTTTAAAAACAGCTGACAAAGAATACGAGCTATGGTAGTCTATAAAAGAAGAAAGGGCAAATAAACAAAATTTTGTGGTGGATTATCCGGTAGTAGGGGAAATTAACGTTCCGGCTGTATATGACGTTTTGCCAGCCCTGATCTTGCTACGCAAGCCCTTATTCGGGCCGGCAAACTGTGCCGGAGCAATGGCGTGGGAATGTTCCCCAGCGTAGCTTGGGCGCGCAGCGGAATGACCTAGCCAAAACGTAGCCCGAGCCGCTACTGCGGCGAAGCAGATACAGCCCTGTTATGCGCTGTTTTTTTGCCCCTGCCACCCGACCGCCCTGCGCCACGGACGGCGCGGGGCGTGGGATACTGTTTTTTAATTTTTTATTTATGGAATAATCGCCTCAATAATATCACTCCATGGCCCCGCCTCGCCTTTGGCGTTTTCAT
>JAITIK010000090.1 GCA_031279555.1 Treponema sp.
AAAAAGCCTTGGGCAGTTTAGATAGCTGACGGATGTCTGACCGCTCGCCCCGATCTGCGACTTTACAAGACTGGCGCGTGACTCAGAAGATGCGGATTGGACAACCGCGAACAAAGGAAACGATTTTTTCAGTCTTTTGACAGATTTTTCTTGAAAGATTGAAAAAGTGTGATATATTATTAATCAGATGTCAGTCTGAGGCGGGGATCGCCCGCCGGTGTTTTTATTGTTCTTAAGCGGTGGAAATATGTATTGACAATTCGCTGTAAACAGCGCATACTTTTCTTTCAAAAGTATTGTAATTTTCAAAAGGAGGTTTATAAACAAAAAATGAAAAAGACGCTTTATCTGGGCATCCGCAGTAAATATGTGCATCACGTTGGACGAGTCCCCCCCCCCCCCCATATCGTCTTGAAGTGACTTATTATACCACAGAAAATAGCAATCACTATACACGCAAACCGGCGGACGTCGCCGGCATAGTTCCCGCGTCTTCCGCGCTTTCCTCAAGCGCCGTAGAAGAGACGTGTCAAAGGAAAACTCGCTTGTTTTCTCATCTTTTTCTCCCCATCATTTTTTCTTTCGGCTTTACCCGTCCGCATTGCGTACGGTTTGGCGGTATGGCGTGGCTGTACCTATATACATTTAGAATCTTTGGAAACACAATCCAAAGAACGGAGGAAGTTTTATGAAGAAAACATGGCTGTTTTTCTTAATGGTCGCCTGGGCTTTCAGTATGACGCTGGTTGGTTGCGGCGACGGAGGCGGTGATCCAGAGGACGGAGGCGATGATCCTAAAACGGCTCTCTTTTCGTATACGGGTGATATTGATTTGATATCAAATATTTATGGTGATGACCAAGACGCTTCTAAAGGCGCTAACAATCAAGGGAATGTGGAAGGAATTCTTGAGGGCAAGTCATTTGAAAAGGACAAAACCTATGAAATCAAGATTACAGGCTCACTGTCTCACGAGGCTATAATTCAGGTGGTCTTGGTAGATACTGATGGAGGCTGGGAGGTATTAAGTAATTATGGGGCGGAGAAAACTGGCGACGGAGACACTAAGACAGAAAAAAAATTGGGGCAGGGAGCCTTTGAGACAACAATACAGGTAACGGTGACAAAGAATGCCAGTAAAGCTACGAAGAAAGCCAACGTTGTTGTAGTACAAGGGCTTAAACCTGGAACTGCGGAGGGTGGTGATAGACGCATTGATGAAGCCAATAAGGTCACCATTACAGGCGCGAGCGTTACGGTAACTGAAGTGACGCCCGCTGGCGACGACGACAATCCCCCGGAAATCACGTACAATGTAATTACAAATGTTACATCGGAAGGCAATGCGCAAGGCGACGTCACTACCATCACGTATGGCGGGATTAAAATAGCCCGTGACCAAGACTGGAAAGATACGGCGCGGTTTGATCTTTCATTTGCGGACATCACGGCAAAATTGGCTACATGGGAATTTATTTCCAGCAAGTACGAAATTGAGATTTCAGGTACAACTGATGTCGGCATAGAAAAGGGCGACGATACGGGTGTACAGCTTGCTATTGTCAACAACAACAATGGTCAAGGAGGATATTCCGGTTACGAAGGTATAGCGGCAGGCGCATTTTCTTTCAAATTGTGGCCCGGCGATTCTTCGATTGGCGACAAAGAGCCGAACACGCTCCAGATTAGATGGAAAACAGCGGATACCCCGGACGTAAGCAGCGATCCGGTCGCGACATGGACGAATGTCACCATCACCTTGAAGCCGATTGCCGACTAGATTTCAGGAATGCGCTCTTTCCCGAAATGGGAACAAGCTTTCGCCGGGGGCATTATTGTGGGCGGCTTCCGGCGGAACGCTTTCGTGTGAAAACGCTTTTTTCGATATTTTATGAAGGTTGAGGTTTTTTCAAAATGTCAAGCTTTGAAAAAACGCCTTAAATTGCCTTTTTCAAAACCCGGTTAGTTTAAAAAGGCTCGGTTTTATATGAAAAAGCTATTATTTTTCGTGACGACTTTTCTTATTAGAGCCGCTGTAGGGGTGTGATCTCAGCAAGCGGCGCAGTCTAAATTGTCGTTTAACACTGGGGCAGCGGCTCATCCAGTGATCAGACGCCGCTTAAAAAGCAATTTTTCGCGCCATTAAGACCGACGACAAATGTCAGATACGCATCGCCGGAATGGCGGACAGGGATATTCCTCTGTTGCAAGCCGGCTTGGTTGACAACGCCGCCCGGCTTACTCGTGGAAGGTTATTTCCGGATATCCTGTAATTTGGGAAAGACATAAAGAAAGACGACCCTTTTGACACCACCCTTGAAATCAAGGCGACCGGAGACGGCACGAACACCAAAGCGGATCAATCCAATATGCTGAACATCTTCTAAATTCAGCGCGTTGACGATAAAGAAACTGTAATGCGCCGCACAAGGCGGCGGGGCGCGGCTCTCGCATTTTCCCTAAAAATAACTCGCCCGCCATTTGCGCCGGCTCCTTTTCTGCGCCATACTATCAATGAAAATTCCATTACATGCAATTACAGGCGATGAAACCCTCATTGCTGTGCGGGAAGGCTTCATTACATGCAATAGAACCCTCATTACTATGCGGGAAGGCTTCATTACATGCAATAGAACGCTCATTGCTGTGCGGGAAGCTTTCATTACATGCAATAGAACCCTCATTGCTGTGCGGGAAGCTTTCATTACATGCAATAGAACCCTCATTACTATGCGGGAAGGCTTCATTACATGCAATAGAACGCTCTTTGCTGTGCGGGAAGGCTTCATTACACGCCATTGCACCCTCTTTGCTGTGCGGGAAGGCTTCATTACAGGCGATGGAACCCTCGTTGCTGTGCGGGAAGGCTTCATTACAGGCGATGGAACTTCCTTATGCGTATGCACAGGGAATTGTACGGCGGATACGCCGAGTTTGAGGAAGGTTATATGATTCTGGAAGAGCGATTAAAGCCGCGCTGGAAAAAGTATTTGAATGAAGGGCGGAAGCGGGTATTGGCGCTTTTGAAACAAGGCTGGACGCTTGAGCAAGTCAAAGCGAAACTCGCTCAAGAGCAGGCGGACGGATAATACGGTGAAAGCGGATATCCGTTGTCAGTAGAACGCGGACTTGCCCCGCGCCTAGAGACCTAAACGCCGTCAAACGGGAGATTCGCTTTCCAGAGTCTCCGATACAGTCGGCTTGTTCTTTCACCCTTAATGTGTTATAGTATATTCATGGCTTTTGGCGATCATCTTACTGTTGAAAAAGGCATCCCCTTGCCTATGGGCGCTACATTGACCAAATCAGGGGTAAATTTTTCTATTTTTTCGCGTCATGCCAAAGCGATAACATTGTTGCTTTTTGAAAATGACAGCCCTGACAGCGCCTGTAAAGGACTGCCTCTCGATCCGCAAAAAAACTGTACCGGCGATGTGTGGTACTGTCATATACCAGGACTTGAAGCGGGAGCGTTGTATCTTTACAAGGTTGACGGACCCTTCCACCCTGAAAAAGGATTCCGTTTCAACCAATATAAAGCGTTGCTTGATCCGTATGCAAAGGCGATCACCGATCCGGCCTACTGGGACGAAAAAGATGCGTATGCGTACAATTCGGGCGATCCGGCGCTCGATCTTTCCTTTTCCTATAAAGACAATACGTATACTTTTCCCCGATGCGTTGTCATTGACGATGCGTTCGACTGGCAGGGGGATCAGCCGTTGAATTATCCCTTGCGTTTCAGCGTACTGTACGAGACCCATGTACGCGGTCTTACAAAGCACGCTTCGTCAAAGGCGATCCATCCGGGAACATATAAAGGCGTTGTTGAAAAGATTCCTTTCTTCAAAGAGCTTGGCGTCACCAGCATAGAATTCCTTCCGGTACATGAATTCAACGAGGAAGAAATCAACCGTAAAAATCCAAAAACCGGAGAACGGCTGGCCAACTATTGGGGATACTCCACCGTGAGTTTTTTCGCTCCAAAAATTTCCTATTCCTCCGATAAAACTCCCGGCGCCAATGTGCGCGAATTCAAAGAGATGGTTCGGGAGCTTCACAAGGCCGGTCTTGAAGTCATTCTTGATGTGGTGTTCAACCATACGGCGGAAGGCAACGAATGTGGGCCAACCTATTCTTTTCGAGGTTTGGACAATTCCATCTATTATATTCTTGATGAAAACAAACGCTATTACAAAAATTATTCCGGATGCGGCAATACGGTTAACTGCAACAACACCGTGGTTCACAACCTCATCATGGACTGCCTTCACTACTGGGTCATTGAGATGCATGTGGACGGGTTTCGTTTTGATCTCGGATCTATTTTAGGGCGGGATCAGAGAGGGAACGTCATGGATAATCCCCCCATGCTGGAAAACATAGCGGAAGATCCCATTTTACGGCACACGAAGATCATCGCGGAGGCGTGGGACGCGGGCGGCGCGTATCAGGTGGGCTGGTTTCCGGGCGGGCGCTGGGCGGAATGGAACGACAAGTACCGCGACAACGTACGGATGTACTGGCGCGGCGATCCGTTTGAAGCCCGTTACCTTGCGACACGGCTTTCCGGCAGTTCCGATCTGTATCTGCGTGACGGACGCAAACCCTTCCATTCCATCAATTTTATCACAAGCCATGACGGTTTTACGATGAACGATCTGGTTTCCTACAACGGAAAGCGCAATGAAGAGAACGGCGAGGAAAATAAGGATGGCAATGACAACAATTACAGTTTTAATACGGGCGTTGAGGGCGCCACAAACGATATAACCATAACGAGGATGAGGGAACGGCTGATGAAGAATTTCTTTACCACGCTGATGATTTCCCTGGGTACGCCCATGATCTTGGGCGGCGATGAATTCGGAAGAACTCAGCGGGGCAACAACAACGCCTATTGTCAGGACAACGAAATTTCGTGGTACGACTGGTCATTGTTGGAAAAGAACAGCGGACTTTTTCGCTTTGTAAAAGAATTGATAGCCTTCCGGTTGCGCCACCCGGGGTTTATGAGACCCGAATTCTTCACCGGGAAAGGCGGACGGTACAATTCCGCGCCTGATATTACGTGGTTTGATGAAAAAGGCGATATGCCGGAATGGGACAGGCTCGAACACCGCCTTGCATTCCGGCTTGAGGGCAGCAAAGCGAATAACCTTGCCGACCGTGATGACAACGACTTTTTCATCATGTTCAACTCCAGCGTCGAACAGGCGTCGTTTACCGTACCGGACGCTAAAAGCAAAAAATGGTTCCGCTCAATTGACACGGCGCTGCCCTCGCCGGACGATATCATTGCGCCCGGCATGGAACCTCCGCTTCCCACAAACGGCGTCTATCTGGTGAAAGCCCGCAGCATGGTGGCGCTTATTTCAAGATGACCCGGCATACCTATTCAGTGATAATACCGCATTACAATGACAGGGAGGGATTAACCGTCTGCTTAAACTCCATACCGGAACGGAATGATATTCAAGTCATTGTTGTTGATGATTGCAGCGCCTCAGTTTCCATTAAGACAATAGAGAACCTCAAAAAGAAATGGGGCGACTATCTTGTTCTATCAACTGGAAGCAATAAGGGCGGTGGAGCCGCACGAAATATCGGTTTGGACCGCGCTGACGGAAAATGGTTGCTTTTTGCAGATGCGGATGATTCTTTTACGGAAGACGCCTTTTCCGCCTTCGACGCCTATGGCAACAGCGATTATGACATTGTTTTTTTTACCCATTCTATTGCCGCCAGTGACGGTATCAATCAGAAAACAATAAAAAAAATTTCTTTATATAAAAAATACCGCGATGAGGTTATTCAAGAATATAATGATTCTCCTTTTTCCGCAAAGAATGGCAGAAAAAAATTGATTTCGTGGTTTTGGGAACCGTGGGCAAAGCTGTTTTCACGTGATTTTATAAAAGAAAGAAATATTAGATTCGAAGAGACCCGGGCGGCAAACGACGCTTTCTTTTATGTGTCCGCTGGAACAAAGGCTTCGGCGTTAGCCGCCGATGATCACGAGGTATATATTTACACTATAAAAAAAGACAGTACTGAAAGAAGCTACAACCGCGAGAAAGATTTTGACCGTTTAACGCAACGGCTAAAAATCAACCGGTTTTTGATAGAAAACCATTGTTTCTTTTACCGGTGTACTTACGTTCATATCTTAGCGCGGATCGCCAGACGCTACGGATTAAAAACAGGGCTACAAGCCCTTGCGCTCGTCTTTACGTACATGTCTCCGTTTGATTTATGGCCGTTTACGTATCATAATCTGCGGAAACTCATAAAGTAGTTACAGCAAACTCACCGGATCCACATCAACTTCCAAATACACGTTGCTGTCCTTGCCTTTGTCGTACAGCGGAACCGCCGCGCGCGCCGCCGCGTGGAGCGTAGACATGGTTTTTCCTCGCGCGAGGATGTGGCGCCGGTAGTTTTCCGCGATAAGCCCGATGGGACATTCGGCGGGGCCAAGCATGTCGGCGTCGTGCGGAAGGAGAGGCTGTAAGATTGAGGCGAGCCGTTTAATCGCCTTGTCAGCGCGCAAACCGTCTTTTGAGCGTGTGGTGAAGCGTATCAGCCTTGTCCACGGCGGAAAATTGAGCGCCTTGCGCTGGGCTATTTCCGCAGTAAAAAAACCTTCTATGTCCAGGGCGCACGCCCGCGTGATGATTGGGTCTTCGGGGCGCAGGGTTTGCACAATGACCATGCCGTCAGGGAAGTAACGCCCAGAACGTCCGGCAACCTGCACGATAAGGGAAAAAGTGCGCTCGGCGGAACGAAAATCCGGTATGTGCAGTCCTGTGTCAGCCAAAACCACGCCGACAAGCCGCACACCGGGGAAGTTCAAACCTTTCGCCACCATTTGGGTGCCGAGCAGTATGTCGAATTTGCCGTTTCTGAAATCCTCCAGCGTCTCTTTGAGATTTTTGCCGCTGTTTATTGTATCCGCATCCACCCGCCTGATGCGGAGATCCGGAAATGCGCGTCGGACTTCTTCTTCTATTGATTCGGTGCCGAAGCCGGCATAGCCGGCGCTCAAGGAGCCGCATTGGGGGCAGACGGCGGGCGGCGCCTCGCTATAGCCGCAGTAATGGCAGACCACGCGGTTCCGCGCCTTGTGCAATGTGAGGGAAACCGAGCAGTGTTTGCAGACAAGCTCAAACCCACAATCCGGGCAATGGTAGAAATATGCGAAACCGCGCCGGTTTAAAAACAGGATCGTCTGCCGGTTCATTGCGGCGGTTTTGCGGATTTCTTCTTTTAACGTTCCGGTGAGGCAACCGTCCAAATGTTCAAGGGCGACGATCTTGATTTCAGGCGTCTTGCCGCCGGATAGCCGCTTGGTAAGGTCAAGCCGCGTGATGCCGGCCATATCACCGGCGGCTATGCCGGTGGCGGCGTGAAGGGAAGCCGCCGGCTTGGCCGCCGACATGAGCCGCCACGCTTCCACAGACGGCGTCGCGGAACCCATAACCAGCCGCGCATGTTCCACTTTGCACCGCCTCATGGCCACCTGCCGGGCGTGATAGCGCGGCGTATTGCCGCTCTTGTAGGAGCCGTCGTGTTCTTCATCAATGATGATAAGCCCCAAATTCTGTACAGGCGCGAAAATGGCGCTTCTGGGTCCAAGCACGATGCGGATGTCTCCTTTGCGTATCTTCATCCATTCGGTGAAACGCGCCGCGGGACTCATGCCCGAATGAAACGTCGTCGCAACGCCGTGAAACCGCTTGCCGACAGACTCGGCGGTCTGCATGGTGAGGCTGATTTCCGGCACCAAATAGATGACGGATTTGCCTTCTTGGAGCATCATCTCGGCGGCGCGGAGGAACACCTCGGTTTTGCCAGAACCGGTGATACCGTACAGGTAAAATAGCGGAAACTGGACCTCAAACGGCGTTTGTTCAAGCGCCGTTTCCCGTGTGGTGATCGCCGCCAAAGCTTCTTCTTGTTCTTCGGAAAGAGAAAGGGCGGCGGTTGTCATTTCATCGCTGGAAAACGAAGGATAATCGCCGGTTTTTTTGCCGGAAGGAAGCATGGCGGCAAGCGCCTCCCCAAGGCTGCACAGGTAATAGCCGGAAATCCATTCGGCAAGCTGAATGTCGCGCGTACCGAAGGTCGTTTCCTTATCGACAACGCGGCTTATTGATTTCACAGCTTTTTCTTCAAGTCCAGGCGGCGCGGCGTCCAACTCGCCCACCACAAAACCGAGCGCGTTGCGGCGGCCAAACGGCGCCATCACCCGCTTGCCCATGCAGGCGGCGGCTTTATCGTCAATCCGATAAGTAAATGAGGAATTAGTTGGAATGTCGAAAACAACGTCTATATATCCGGGCATAGTGAAATCCAGAACACCACGCTAGTATATGGCATTTGTCAAGCGTATCGTCAACCGTCATCTGTACGAGGCTTCATTGCCAGCCGCGCCGCTTTTGCAAAAATATCCGCCATATACCCGCCTTCCTGTTCAGAAAGTCCGGCGCGGGAAAAGACATCGCGGAAAAACCGCTCCTGATAATCCCTGCCCCGCTGTTTATAAAACCCCAGACTTTCAAGAGAATTCGTCACGGAGCGCGTCAATACATCGATTTGCTCTTTGCTCATGGGCGTCCATTGACCAGGGACAAGCCGGACACCGGAAAGCGTCCTAAACAACTCGTATCCGTATATCTGAACCGCGTGGGAAAGGTTGAGCGAGGGAAAAGCGCCTGATACGGGAATATGTGAGGCGAAAGAGCAAACATCAAGCTCTCCGTCTTCAAGTCCGGTGCGCTCATTGCCGAAAAGCAACGCGGCGTTTCCCCCACGATTTTTCAGAAAGAGAGCGGCTTCATCAGGGGGCATGGTGACGGACTTCCGTTTGTGTCCTCGCCGCCGTGTAGTCCCGATGCTCAAAGAGCAATCTGCGACCGCTTCTTCAAGAGAGGCGAACCGCTCCGCGTTGAGCCACACATCTTCGGCGTGTACGGCGCGGGCGCGGATCGTTCCTTCGTGCAGTTCAACGGGATTCACAAGCCGCAGGCGCGAAAGGCCGCAGTTCTTCATGGCGCGGCATACGGCGCCCACATTGCCAGATTCTTCGGGACGGACAAGAACAATGATAATATCAGAAAGCGTCACCGGCACACAGCGCCGCAACATACGGCGCCGGGCAAAATGAGTTGTTCAACCCATGCGCCAACCGCATCCGCAAATTCTTTTTTATCTTGCCGCAAAGGATTTATAAAAACGATCTCACCGACAACGGTGTTTTTGGAAAGGCGCGACTTCATACTATCAAGGGTCCGCCCTTTATTTCCCGCGCAACAACAAAAGATCGCTGTTTTTTTGCCGACAACCGGAAGCTGTTTTAAAAACGCGGTTATTGCGGGCGCCGGAGAAGACGCCCACACCGGAGAGCCGAATATCAAGAGATCATACCGATCAAAATCTATGGCGTACGGCTTCAATACCGGCGCTTTTTTTGAAAGAATTTGCTTCACGCCCCAGAGGTACTTGAAAAAACCCTTGAAGCGCTTCTCATGTTCAATCTCAATGCGGAATACATCCGCCTCTTCCTCGCTCCGGGCATTTGAAGAATCGCACAATTTTTGTTTGATGACATCAGCCGCCAACGCGGTGTTTCCATCGTATGAATAGCAAACGATAAGTGTTTTCATAGAAAACCGGTTTCACCGCGACAATAAAGCCGTGGTGAAACCGGCGCCCTCCTCCTTTTACGGGACGATTACCAGTTGCCGCGCGTTTTACGGTCGCCCGGCGCTTTTTCCATGGCTTCATTAACCCTGATCTGCCGCCCCTCGAACTCCCGTCCATTGGCGCCGGCAACAGCGGCGGCGGCTTCCTCATCAGCTTCCAATTCGACAAAGCCGAATCCCTTGGAATTGCCTGTGTCACGATCAAAAATGATCTTGGCGGATACTACATTCCCGAACTGTGAGAAGAGATTGCGAAGACCGTCCTCGGTCGTATTATAGGCAAGATTACCAACATACAATTTCTTGGCCATTAAAATATTCCTTCACCCGGAAACGCCGGGCACGTTTTTATTTACGCCTGCAAACCGCAGACGGTTCCATTCCCCCCAAGATGCCTTCGGGAAAAAGAGATACCCATACAAGGAAAAATATAAGAGAAAGATCACTGTAGGTGAAAGAAATGCAAGAGCGACAAAAAGACAGACAGTATCTTCATAACCCACGGAACAATCCGCGTTAGTTTTGAAATCATTAAAAAGCAAATTTTCCAAAAACAACTTTTCCCGTAGAGATCCGTATGGCAATCCATATAGATTTCATTCGCAATAGTATAAAATTATAGTTATAATAACTATTTTTACATTTGTAGTCAAGATGATTTTCCAAAATTTTACAAATTCACCGCATTTATAAAAGGATTTTTTTTCAACGAAAAACGCCCAAAATATAAAAATCGAAGGACAATTTGGCGCTGAATTGCATGTAAATTGCAGATGAAACGCTGGCGTAACGCGACGTTACGCCAGCTACCGGTCCCGTCTCAGCAGTTTAAGCGTCAGTTTTTCAAGCATGTCCCGCGCCGCGCCGTTCGGAAGCCGCGCTATTTCCTGCATGGCGCGATTCGTGTAGGTTTCGGCAAAGGAACGCGCCCCTTCAACGCCGCCGTTTTCACATACCAGCTTGATTATCGCGTCGGGATCGTCCGCAGTAAAGGTGGGATCTGAAAAAAAAGAGCGCAAGACTCCCGATGTATCCCGCCTCACCGCGCAGATAAGCGGCAACGTAACAAAACCTTCTTTTATATCGTTGCCAAGCGGTTTGCCTACCGCGCCGATGTCGCCCGAATAATCAAGAATATCGTCGATGATCTGAAACGCCATGCCGATGTTGTACCCTGTGCGGCGCAACCGTTCAGTTACGTGTTTGGGCGCTTTCGCCTCGCAACCTCCCACATGGCAGGCAAGGGAAAACAAAATGGCGGACTTGCCCATGATCTTCTTGAAGTACCGCCGCAGATTCATACCGGAGGAAAAACGATCTGCGTTTTGCTCTATTTCCATAACGCACATGCGGGAAAGGGCTTTTCCGAGATTGAGCGCATTCTCCGGAGAAGTGTATTCCGCGGCAAGAAGAAAGCACCGTGACAAGAGGTAATCGCCGATAAGAACCGCGTCCCGCTTCCCGAAACGCACATGAGCCGCCGGGGCGCCGCGCCGCAAGGGGGAATCATCGATCACATCGTCGTGAACCAAGGTCGCCATGTGGAGCATTTCAAGACATGCGGCGAGTTTGAGATTCTTGTCCCGTTTCTTGCCGAAATGCGCGGCGATAAGCAGGATTCCTGGTCGAAGGAGTTTGCCTTTGCCGTCAAACAGCGTGGACACCCCTTCCTTAATAATGGGATTCCGCGAGGCGCACACATCTTGTATGATGGCGGACACTTCTTCAAGCGATTCCGCTATTGCAGGGAATTCCTGCCAAAATATATTCACGTTGTTCTCATTGCCAGAAACCGGAACGTGGAGGTTGCGCCGCATCTTGCCGACGCCTTCCCCTCCCCGTTTTTCAACCGTTGTTTTTTACTCAAAGGCTACTTTGAGTTGCCGTCAAAATACAGATAGAATTTTCTGGCAATGTAGGTTCCGTTCCACCACTTCTTGAAGAAGGGAATCACCCAGCAATCAAGACCGAATGCGCGTCCCGCGCCGCCTAAAAGCAGGAAGCCGGTGAAAATAAACCAGACCTTGTACCACTCAAACATGCCGGACAGGGTGAAAACAAGGCACAAGGCGATGGAGACCACTCCCGCAATCCACGTGAAAAGACCGCCGAGCATACAAAGCCCGATGCCGATTTCAACCAGAACCACCATCAACTGGAAGCCTTGAAACGGTATGTGGGACATGATGCTGTCCATAAATGTTGTCCTGAACCATGTAGCGACCGCGCCCTGGGAATCAAAAATAGGCTGGGTGATATCCCACACGGCTTTGAACTGGGCCGTCGCCGCGCCAACTGCGCCTGCCGCCTCTCCAGACGCCGCGCTCACCGCATCCGCCGCGCCAGATGCCGCAGTTACAGCCGCGCTCGCCGCAGTCGCGGCGTCTCCCGCCTGCACTGCGTCCGAACCCGCCTGAATCACCCACGATGAGAACATCCACGTTGACTTGGATCCGCTGCTCCAGGCAAGCCAGCCCTCGCCGATTTTGTTGACGCCTTCAAACACCCACATAAGCCCGACCCACAGGCGCAACGGCAACAGCCAGTAACCCCGCGACTTATACGCGCCGAAGCCCCGTATGAAAGAACGATGGGTCTCAATATCCAAAAACTCATGCTTGATGTATTCCCAGCACTGGTTTATGCCCGCGACGCCGATAAGGTAGTGCAGATTCACAATGTGTTTCATAGCCTGGGCGAAAATACCGGACAACTTGATGCCCATAGCGTTGGAAACCGCGTATTTGCCGCCCACCGACACCATGAAGCCGTGGTAATCCGATTTAAACCGCTTCGTGGGCGTCCCTTCAATATCCGCGATGATGTTTTCGGCGGCGGTCGCTCCCGTCTGTATGGCGGTTTCCACGATCTGGGGCAACGGCCCACCCCCCCCCCCGTCTTCAATGAACCAGAGGTTGTCTCCCACCGCGAACACGTCCGGGTAATCAACAGAGCGCATTTCATTGGTGACAAGGAGCCTCCCTTTCCGGTTCTTTTTTGAAGGATCCGGCGGATTCTTGCCAAAGGGACCCACGCTCAAGCCCAAGGAATCGGCGAATCCGTTGCCCGTAACGCCGGCTGTCCAGATGAACGTAGAGGTCTCAAGCGCCGCGCCCGTCTTGAGTTTCACAACGCCCGGCTCGGCGCCGGTTATGGCGGTACCCGTCATCAACTCCACATCATGTTTCTTGAGGTACGCCTCGATCTTGCCGGCAAGATCCTTCTCAAATATGGGGAGGATCGTCGGCATGGCTTCCACAATGACGATGCGCGTCTTGCTTTTGTCGAGCAGCCACTTTTGGCACATCTCATCGCGCCATTCAAGCAGTTCGCCCGCCATCTCAATGCCGGTAAACCCGGCGCCCGCGACAACAAAGGTGAGCGCCTTCTTTTGTTTTTCCGGATCCGGCTCGGCTACGGCTTTCTCAAAAACAGCGTCAAGATGGAACCGGAGCTTCATCGCATCGTCATACGACCACAACGTGAAACTGTTTTCCTTAACGCCCGGTATGCCGAAGAATTCCGGCTCGGCGCCCGCGCCCAGAATAAGGTAATCGTAGGGATACAAGGCGGTTTCGGACGCCGCTTGTTTTTTCTCAAAATCAATAGACGTGATGGCATCCAGCTTCACAGTGACTTTTGACGCGCTGAAAATCTTGGAATACGGGATGCGCACCGAATCAGGTTCAACACGATGCCCCGCAACTTCGTGCAACTCGGTCATTAACGTATGAAACGGACGCTTGTCCACCACGGTAATAGTAATATCATCCCGTTTCTTGAATTTCGCCGCCAATTTTTTGGCTGCGGCGATGCCTGCGTAACCGCCGCCTATAATAAGAATTTTGCCACTCATGGGCCGCCCCCTTATGTTCCATATCGAATGCATGGAACTATTTGCGGATCAAACCGGTCTAAAACACGGTCTTAGACTATTATTATCTATTATTATTAATCAGTCAAGAGGCAAGCGGAGGCTTTTTCTAAACTTCGGCGTTGTCAGCCAGCCGGAGGCTGGTTCTCATCTTCTGCCTCCAGTATATCGCAAAAAGATGCTGTATCAAACGCCGCATACCCGCTGGAGCAGGACGCCCTCGCTACTCGTCCACGGAGCAGGATATCCGGCTTTTCAAAGCTAAATGTTGTTGTCCGTTATCTACCTGTTTTAACCACGTTACGGATATTGTCGCCGTGAGCGCCGATGACTTCCAGTTCCTTGGGATGAGCCATCAGATACATCCTTTCCAGGGGTACGCGCCCAGTAGGACATTTTCCTCGTTCGGGATGACCACCGCTTCACAGACGGTATTCCGGTCTTTCCAGCGAACTTCCACACATTCGGGTATCCCGCTGGGAACCGTTCCTCCTCCGGCGATGGTCGTTTCGCCGGGTTTTTTCACTTTAAGCCCCAGCTTTGGCGGGCTTCCTCGTTGATGACCAGGGTCTACGCGCCCGTATCCACCACGGCGTTGATCGTGAGCCGCCTCACTTGATCCTGGGGTATATGCCCCCGACCCGCGACTTCTTTATCCTCGATGTTTACCAGGGTAATTTCCGTGTTTACTTCGCCCATATTGTTCCCCTTGTAAAAAATGACGCTTCCATGATACGTGGAAAGCGACAAATACTAAACGCGGGGCTGTAAAAGAAGTCCCCGATTCGGCGGGAGGGAGGGCGCCCGCTTCAGAGCGGCTGTGTCGTGAAGGCGGAGCCTAAAGACAAAAAAGAGCCGGGGAATTCCAACCGGCGCCCTGGGCCGCTTGGGTACATGCAAACAATGCCCGCCAAAAACTATGCGCCCCTCTCCGCCTTGAATCAACTCCGCCCGCCGATGAATGCGGGCGCGCCGATTCCCCCGGGCGATTCGGCGCGGCTTCCGGCGTTTGCCCTGAAGCGGCTTGATCCGCCCCCCTGTATGAGGCGTACAGCGCATGCGGCGAAAGGCGGCGAAGGGGATCGATCCGCCCGCCGCGTTCTACAGTTCAGAGCGGGACGGGCGGGCCGTCCGGTTTCCGACAGGGTTCAAGGTTATGGCGAAGGGCGGGGGGCGGAAGAGGAAAAGCCCTCGGGCGAAGAGCGGGACGATGCGGGAGACGATGCGCCGGCATCCGCAGAACCAGGTGAAATTCCGGTATATATCGGCGGATTCGTGGTATTACCGGCGGAAAGCATGGGACTTATCAACAAACGGCGGAAGACAGTTATATAAGCAGCGGGTACTGACCTGCCTGGCGACCGCTTTTTTCTCTTTCATGGTTAATCCCATTTTGACCTCCGATAGCTGTCGCCGCCGGATAGTCCGCCTTGATTTGAGTCGTTTTTTCA
>JAITIK010000130.1 GCA_031279555.1 Treponema sp.
TTTGAGGGTTTGGCACGGGAGCGGCCTGCAGGACGCCCATCACGCGCCGGTAGCTGTCTTTGATTTTTACAAATTCCAAAAAGTACAGTTCCAGTTTGGAAAACGGTTTATAAAAAACATTGGAAAAAATGACAAAATACAGGAATACATCCGTGCCGATTATCCCGCCGTGCGCCAAAAACGCGCCGGCCACAAGCATCACGGCGGCGGACAGTTCAAAGAACACTCCAAAGCGACCGGTGCAGCCCGCGGTTACTTTTGCCTGATTCGCGCTGCTCCCTCCGAAACGCGCGATGCTGCTTTCAAGTTTTTTTATGAACGCGCTGTTCTCGGAAAACGCTTTCATCAAGGGAATGCCCTTTGTGTACTCGACAAACAGGCTCACCATGTCCGCGAGGTCGTCGCCGGTTCTTTTCTGCGCCGCGCCGCTTTTTTTCAACCCAAGAAGCAGAACGGCGACGGCGAGAGGCAAAAGCGAAACCATGCACAAGCCCAGCAGCGGGCTTTTGGAAAAGAGCCATGCCCCTACAATTGCGGCGACGGCGACGTCGCTCCACATGACGCAAAGGAAATGCCCCACCATGCCCTCCAGACTGTCCACATCCTTGTGGATGACCGTGCTGAGTTCTCCGAGCCGTTCCCGCGTGAAGAAACCGAGCGACAGTTTTTTCAGCCTGCGGATCAACCTCACCCGGATGTTTTCGACGACATTGAAGCCCGCGTAATGCTTGGTCAGGTCGGCGAGAATCGTGCATACGGCTTTCGCCAGGAGCAGCGCGACGCCCGCCGCAAGCAACCGCCCCAAATCCGCCGTACCCCCGCCTATGACGGTAAACAGCCCCTCCACCGCGATATACATCAGGTATGCCCAAAGAAGCTCCCCCGCAGTGAAACTGACGGTCGCGGCGATGATCAGCGCCTTGCCGGAAGCAGTCGTGAAAGACAGGATTTTTCTGAACATTTAAACGCCCTCCCCGTGATCGGATTCCGACCTGATTTCCCAAGTATCCACAGCTTCTTGCGCCGCGGACATCTCCGCATACAGCGGGCAGTTTTCGATAAGCGTCTCATGCTTCCCCGAAGCCGTCACGCCGCCTCCGTCCATGACGATGATCTGATCCGCGCCCCGGATGGCGGACAGCCGATGCGCGATGACAATCAGCGTTTTGCCCCTGCTCATATTTGTGATGGCTTCCTGAATCAGATGCTCGCTCTCGGGGTCAACTGAAGCCGTCGCCTCGTCCAGTATGATCACGGGCGCGTTTTTCAACATGACGCGGGCGATGGCGACACACTGCTTTTCGCCGCCGGACAGTTTCGCGCCGCCTTCTCCGACGACGGTGTCATAACCGTCCGGCAGACCGGAAATCATATCATGGATGCACGCCCGTTTCGCGGCTTCAGCTATATCCTCGCGGCTCGCGCCCTGCCGTCCGATGGCGATATTGTCGGCAATGGACGTGTTGAACAAAAAACTCTCCTGCTGGACAATGGAAATGATCTTGGTCAAATCTTTCTCGCCCGCGTCCGCGACGCTTTTGCCGCCTATGGCCACGCGGCCCGAATCCGCCTTCCAAAAACCCATGATCAGATTGGCCATCGTGGATTTGCCGGAACCGGACGCGCCGACAATCGCGGCGGTTTCGCCCTTGCGAAACGTGACGCTCACGTTCTTCAGAACACACTCGCGCCCGTCGTAACCGAACGAGACGTTTTCAAAGACGATGTCGCCGTTTTCGAGAACCGCGCAGCCTGGCTCACCCACCGCTTCCTCGCCCATGACGCTCATGATATTGCCGGCTGAGCGGTCCAGCAATATGCCGGCGTGTTCGTAGGACATATATTTGAGCATGGCAGCGGCGAAGGCCACCGACAGAACCAGGCACAGAATGAAACGCGTTACAGAGAGGCTGCCGCCCGGCAGAAGATATATCCCGCAAAGAATCACGAGAAACACGCCCGACTGCAAAACTGTCGTCACAACGCCTTGCGGCGCGGAAACGCCGAGAATCATACGGCGCATGGCTTTTACATAGCTTTTGATGTAGGCAATCAGCGCGTCGCCCTTGCGCTCCGATTTTGAAAACGCTTTGAGCATGGGAATAGTGGCGGTGTATTCCATCAGGTTTTCCGCCATTTCCTTTGTGGCCCGATTATAACGCGCGAGCAGGCCGCCCCATAGCTTGAACAGCAAAGCCAACAGCATCAGCGAAACCGCGACGGGCACAAGCAAACAAAGCGCGAGCCGCCAATCCACGACGAGCATCAGCGCGGCGATAACGGCGGCGGCGAGTGTCGTGGCTATAATTTCCGGCTGCGTGTGGGCGAGATAGACTTCAATCTGCTCCACGTCGTGGCTGACAATATTTGCGAGGTCGCCCGCCATGCGTTTTTGAAAAAAGCCGAGCGGCAGTTTCTTCAAATGGCCAATGATTCCGAGGCGCAAATCCGTCAGCGATTTATACGCGGCGCGGTGCGCCTGCCGGATGCCCACGGCGTTGAAGACCGCTTTCGAGATCTGCAAAACGGTTATTCCCGCGCCAATCTGCCATATCCGTTCCCGCGTGAGTTCCCCCGCAAAAAGCAGATGCACCAGCAGAACAGTCAGCAGCGTGGTTCCGACGCCGGACATGACGCTGACAAACACATAGGCGTTCGACGCGCGGTTTCTCGCCTTGATTTGCTTGACAAAGGCTTTTGTATCCATATAAGGTTCTCCTTCCCCATAATGTTCGTAGATTGAAACATTATAGCTTCCTCATATGGATTATGCAATATTCCCGGCGCAATCGCATCCGATTCGGGCTGATTTTCATTCAAAATTGTCAGGCCGGAGACGTATATCCCCGGCTCACATTCCCAAATGCCGCGCAAGCAGGCTTCTCATCGCGCGGGCAGCCTTGTCGCTGATGACATGCTCTATCGCGCAGGCGTCCTTGTCGGCGGTTTCCTCATCCAAATCAAGGATTTCAGCAAAAAAGACCCTTATGATTCTGTGCTTTTCCGTGATCTGCCGGGCTTCCTGTATTCCAATATCCGTAAGCCTGATTCTGCCGTACCGTTCGTTCGTAATCAATCCTTTTTCCGCGAGAGACGCGGCGGCGGCGTTCGCCGTGGATTTGGTCACGGACAGTTTTTTCGCCAGGTCGGTGAGCCGGACGCCTTCGCCGCCGCCCGTCAACTCGAAAATCGCATCGAGGTAACTTTCCATCGTAAAAGACAGCTTATCCATGTTTTTCAGCCCCCATATCCGACTGCGGCAAGACGCGCATCCCTATTTTCCTGTATTCTGACGGCGTAACGCCGAACGCCTGCTTGAACAACTCAGAAAACCGGCTGGGATTTTTGCATCCGACGTTGTCCGCTATTATGTAAATTGGCTCAGTCGTGTTTTCGATCTTTTGCAACGCCGTTCTCATGCGCACGCTCTGGACATAACTGTGGAGCGTACAACCGAAAGCGGCTTGGAAATCGTTTTGCAGCTTCGCGGCGCTCGTGCCGGTCAGGGACGCGAGTTCGGAGATTTTAGGGGAATCGCGCAGACGTTCGTCTATGATGGATTTCGCGGAGTTCACCGCAATCATGTCCTCATGCGGCAAAACGCGCGGTTTCTTATGTATCGCGCCGGGATTCGGCCTCTTTGACGCGGTAAAAAACAAAAGCTCCAGAATTTTGCTCTCGTAATACATTTCGGAGTTTATCCCCAACTCCATGCTCTGCCGTATCTGGCTGAAAACGAGCCGCACGGCAGAGTTCACGGGAATCCCGCCGCGAAATTGCGCCAAGGCGTCAACGTCCAACGCGGCGTCGCGGAACCGCTCCGTAATCATATGCCGGTAAAACCGCTCGAAAATAACGACGCGCACGCCGGTTATGGGGACAAATGGAGAAAAAACAAGCTCTCCCGATTTAACGGCATTTAAGACCGCGTTCATACCCGGCCCTCCGGCAAACTCGCCCCCGTCCGTTTCCCGGTTCACATATTCAACGGAGTCAAGGCACAACAATTCAATAAACGGAACCGAACCCGAGTATGGTTTTGCGACAAAGCAGCGGAAACGATAATCCATGCGTTCTATAAAAAACTTACCGGGGAATGTAATCTGCCGGACCCACCCTTCCGCGACATCCCCGTCGCCGAGGAAGCAATCACAACCGCCGCATACTTCATTCCACTTGAAAAAACGGTTGTCCGCTTGCGGGATGGCGAAACCGTCCATCCGTAAAATATTATTCCGCAATATCTGTCACCTGCCAATTTTGGATAAAGTTCTGCCCGAAATGATTGAACCGGTCTTCGGCGCATTGTAAAACCCATTCGGATGTGCTATTATGTTCGAGCCTTAAAACATTTGTGCTTTTCATTGTAGCATGGGAACGGGCGAAATACAAACGTTTTGAGAGCAAAAATTTTAA
>JAITIK010000156.1 GCA_031279555.1 Treponema sp.
GCCATAACCAAGCCTGTTACGCCGCCGTAACCAAGCCTGTTACGCCGCCGTAACCAAGCCTGTTACGCCAACATAACCAAGGCTGGTACGCCAACATAACTAAGCCTGTTACGCCGCCGTAACCAAGCCTGTTACGCCGCCATAACTAAGGCTGTTACGCCGCCGTAACTACGCCTGGTACGCCGCCATAACTAAGGCTGTTACGCCGCCGTAACCAAGCCTGTTACGCCAACATAACCAAGCCTGTTACGCCGACGTAACCAAGCCTGTTACGCCAACATAACTAAGGCTGGTACGCCGCCGTAACTAAGGCTGGTACGCCAACATAACTAAGGCTGTTACGCCAACATAACCAAGCCTGTTACGCCAACATAACCAAGCCTGTTACGCCGCCGTAACTAAGGCTGTTACGCCGCCGTAACTAAGGCTGGTACGCCAACATAACTAAGGCTGGTACGCCGCCGTAACTACGCCTATTCATGGTCAAAGACCGGAAAACGTCATGTTTGCGCGGTCAATTTAAATTCAGGGCGTATTTCCCGTACGTTTTTGAGCGGGACGGTGGGGAGGCTGGTTTCCGCGGCCTCGTACTCGACCGGGAGCCGGATGCTCAGGTTGAAGACCGGGGTCTTGATCTTGCAATCGTCTCCGGCCAAGGAGTGGATGATCTCTCAGGCGGCGGTGAAGACTTCCTCAATGACGCGGGGATCCGCCTCAATATTGTAGGCCCCGGCTTTGCGGGCGACGCCATGGGGCGTAAAATACCCTTCAGTTTTTACCGGTTTCCGCTCAGTTTACGCTTCATGCTGAGATTTGCTTCCACTGCGTTTCTGCATGAAGTCGCTCTTTAATACCCTCATCGTTCAATCTTCTTGCTTTTCTAATGGCATAGCCGTCAATACATGATCACCGCCATAGGCGGTGGTTTTCTAAGTCTTAATAAAAGCGAATGCAAGCGGTTTCTCTTGTTTTCATTTCCGCCCGCGCGTTGCGGACGCGGCGTTGCAGCGGGATCGCCCTCCGCCCACCGCCCTCCCCTTGACATTCTTCTTTTTTTTCTTCATTATACACTAAATATGAAAAGCACGGAATTATCAAGAACGTATCTTGAAGGCTTAACAACGGAAGAATTGATTGTTTTGGCGGATCGTTTTGATATTGAAGTCCCACCTGATTTGGCGTGGAATTTTATCGTAGAAACCCTGCTGGAAATCAACCCGACGGAAGGTTCTGAAAGCATAGAATATCTGGATGATCCGGCGCAACAAGAAATAATGGAAGAAAGCGCGGCGCCTTTGCCTCAACACTACAACATCTCTTTCATTGATATTTTGATCCGCGATCCGTTGTGGGTGTATGTGTTTTGGGAAATCAAGAGTCATGAGAAAGAAGCGTTCCAGAGCAGAAACGGTTTTAACGGCTATTATTTGAAGATATGCCCCGTAGGGGACAGCCGGAAAGCGTTTACCGTCCATATCCGCCCGACGGACACCGCATGGTATGTGGGAATTCCTGATTCGGGAAGCAGTTACAAAGTGGAACTCTGCGTGTCAACGGGCAAGAAAGAAATCGTGATAGCCTCTTCCGGCGTGTTTACCATGCCGGCGCTGTTTGAACCGGCAAGGATGCGCGGCGCCCGTATATCTGGCGCATCAATCGGCAATGCCGTTCCTTTTACTTCTTTGCAAATCTTATCGGGAGCAAACGATTTCACCATACTTCGCAACAGGGAGCGTATCGTCCAGTGAATAATCAGCCTGCCATTTCTCTCCTTATAAATGCCCATATACCGTGGGTTATAAATGATCCGGCGCATGAAAGACTGGTTTTTGAAAGCATATTGGAAACGTATCTTCCCTTATTGGAAGTCTTTGACCGGTTGAATGCGGATCACATCCCGTTTCATATGGGGCTTTCGATCTCGCCGGCTCTGTGCTGTCTGTTGTCCGAACCGCAAACGCAGATGCGGTTCGTTGATTATATGACTGCGCGAATCGAATTCGGGCGGAAGGAAGTGGAGCGCGTCTCCTTCCCGCATGGAGAATACGGAGAGCAGTTGCAAAAACTCGCAAAGTGTTATTACGATGAGACGATAGAACGGCAGATACAGTTCACAGAACGGTATGAAAGAAACATTCTGAAAATATTCCACTATTATCAGAAGAAGGGAAATTTGGAGTTGCTCGCAACCGCGGCGACCCACGCATTTCTGCCTTTATATGTGTCGAAACACGAAAGCATTCAAGCCCAGATTGAAACCGCAATCAGCGCGTTCCGCCTCTATTTTGGAAAGCATCCGATAGGGTTTTATCTGCCTGAACTCGGCTGGACGCCTGAGATAGACGCCTTCATAAGGGCGTACAACTTTGGTTATACAATTTGCGACACTCACGCCCTTGTTCTGGGAAAACCGTCCGCGTCAAAAGGCTCGTTCTATCCGGTTAAAACTCCGGCGGGCGTTTGTGTTATGGCGCGTGATTTCTACGCGACGCGAGATATTGTGGGTGAAGATGGCTTTCCATGCGCAAAAGAGTACCGTGACAACCGGAGAGACGCTGGCTTTGAACTGCCCCGCGAGGCGCTCGCGTCTTTTATTGGGAAATCTTCCTGCCGTTCGGCGACCGGATACAAGTACTGGTCGCACGCCAAAACGCCTTATGACCCTGAAAAGGCTCTTGAAAAAGCAAAGGCTCAGGCGCGGGAATTTTTGGACGCGCAAATCGCCCGGTTGCAAGAGGCTTCAATCTCCATGAAGGAGACGCCGCTCTGCCTGTGCGCTGTTGATGCGGACAGTCTTGGACGGTTTTGGCGCGAAGGGACTCTGTTTTTGGAAACCCTGTTCAGAGAGGCGGTTCATGCCGGCGTTCGCTGCGTAAGCCCGGGCGAATACCTGTACGATCAGGATGGCACCCTGCTTGAAACCGTGGTTCCTTCGTTTTCGTCTTCCGGCGTGAATGGTTATGCCGAGACATGGCTCGATTCGTCCAATGACTGGATGTACCGGCATATTCAACGGGCTGTCGAGCGTATGACTGAGCTTGCGGAGCGGTTTCCCAATGAATCGGGCATAAAGGAACGCGCCCTGAACCAAGCGGCGCGGGAACTGTTGCTCGCGCAGGACTCTTGCCTGTCGAAACGCCTTTATTATCAGGAGAACGCCAACTACAACGCTAATGAGATCGAAAACGATTTGCGGAATTTCACCACCATTTATGAATCGCTCGGCTCAAGTCATATCAGCACCGACTGGCTCACCAGATTGGAACGTTCCCATCATATTTTTCCCTATATCAATTACCGCGCTTTTAGAAAAAAGAGGTGATACCGGCGATGGAAAACAGATATTCTTGTTTGTTGTCCCGCTTTTTTTATGACAACGCAGATTTTCTTTCAAAAATCGGATTTCTCGAAAAAAAAAACGAGGGCGATCCGGTTGTAACTGGTTTGCAATACGATTCCCGCGCCGTAGAAAAAGGCGGTTTGTATTTCGCCTTGCCGGGGATGAGGACAGACGGGCATCGTTTCATACCGCAGGCCGTTGAACGGGGGGCTGTGGTCATTGTTCACCAGGACGAGGTGGATGCGTATGCGGAGGGCGTCGTCTATATAAAAGTAAAAGATTCGCGCTTCGCCATGAGCGGAATCGCCGGCGCTTTTTACGGGTATCCTTCAAAAAAACTTGTGGTCATCGGGGTGACCGGAACCGAAGGCAAGTCAACTACGGTGCATCTCATTTGGCAGTTGCTGCGGCTTTGCGGCAAGAGGGCGGGCTTCATTTCCACCGTGCAGTACTGTACCGCCGGCGGCGCGGAATGGAATCCCGAACACCAAACCACGCCGGAAGCGACCGTCATTCATAAGAGGCTTGCCGAAATGCTCAATAACGGGCTTGCCTTCGCCGTTTTGGAAGCCAGCTCTCACGGGCTTTCCTCCAGAACCAACCGCTTGGGAGACGTCGCCTTTGATGTCGCTGTCATGTCCAACGTCACCCATGAACATTTGGAATTTCATGGTACATGGGAACGGTACCGCGATGATAAGGCTCGTCTGTTCCGTGCGCTAGATGAGGTTTCTCATCAGAAACGTATTGACGACGGCGACGCGCCCAGTTTCGGCATCGTCAATGCCGATGACAAAAGCGCGTCCTATTTCGCGTCCGTCACGCAAAAACCGGTTTTTTCGTACACGGAAGGCGCCATTGACGCGGATGTACGGCTTGCGCATATAGAAAGCGCGTCCGGCGGCAACGAGTACGATATGTTAGAAAAAAAGACAAACCTCATTGTCCATATTAAAGACAATTTGCCGGGCGCGTTCAACGCGAGAAACGTCATGGCAAGCCTCTTGTGCGTATCGAATCTGCTTTCCATACCTATCGCCGGCCTTGCCCCGCTGATTCCCAAACTCAAACCCGTGCGCGGTCGCATGACCGCAATTCAAAAAGGGCAGCCTTTTGAGGTGATCGTGGATTACGCGCACACACCCTCTTCGTTTGAGACGATCTTTCCGCCTTTGCGGAGCCGTTTTGACAAAACGGGCGGCCGCGTCATCAGCGTCTTCGGATCCGCCGGCGACCGCGACACCCAAAAACGCCCTGAACAGGGGCGCATAGCCGCGCTCTATTCGGACATTATCGTGCTTGCCGACGAAGACCCCCGCGGCGAAGACTCTATGACGATACTTGAAGAAATTGCCGGCGGCGTAAATGCCGCCGCCTCTGGCGGATCGAGCCGGTCATGCCGCAACACCGGAGCGAGGGGCAAAGACCTTTTCCTCATTCCCAACCGTCCGTCCGCGGTCAGGAAGTCTTTTTCGCTTGCAAGAGAAGGAGACGCGGTGTTGCTCTTGGGCAAGGGGCATGAGAATTCGATCATATACGCGCATGAAACGCGCCCCTATGACGAAATAGCGGAAGCGGAAAAGGCGTTGGAAGAAGCCGGATATAAGGAAACGACATGCAGTTAAATGTAGGCATAATAGGCGCGACGGGATACGCCGGCGCGGAGTTGACGCGCATTGTGCTGGGACACCCGCAGACAGCGGAACTCCACCTCTCTTCGGTCAGCTTTGAGGGAGAGGCTATTGAAACGGTGTACCCCAATTTCTTGGGGAATACGAAAAAAATCATCGGCGGACTGAAGAAAGCCGAAGAGGTGATTGAAGCGGCGGATGTGGTTTTCGCAAGCCTGCCCCACGGTGTAGGAGAAGATTTCGCCAAGACCTGCGTTGAAAAAAGCAAGCCATTTATCGATCTGTCGGCTGATTTCCGTTTCGGCGCCGACGATCGGACATTTGCGGCATGGTATGGCAAAGGCTACCGGTATCCCGAACTGCGGCGGCGCTCGGCGTACGGTCTTCCCGAACTCAACCGGAATGCTATCCGGCGCCTCGCGGCCTCCGGCGCGGTGATCATCGGAAATCCGGGGTGTTACCCAACGGCCGCGACATTGGGCGCAATGCCGGCGCTGGCTCGCGGCTTGGCCGGAGACGGCGCGGTCATTGTAGACGCGGCTTCCGGCGTTACGGGCGGCGGACGGGAGCCTGCGCGAGCCTACCATTACCCGGAATGCGCGGACAATGTGTCACCCTACAAAGTGGGTTGCCACCGGCACACGCCGGAAATCAGCCGCGCTTTCTCCGGCATCCGCGGCGCCCCCTGTCCGGTCATTTTTACGCCCCACCTTGCGCCGGTAAACAGGGGCATCTTGGCGACCATCTACATCCCGTTGGCGGACGCGCCGGCATTCCTGCCGAAAGAAGCCGCGCCCCGCCCCCCGTCAAAAGAAATCGCCGCCCAAGCGGAGGCGCTTCACGCCGTCTACGCCGAATTCTACAAAGACGAGCCTTTTGTGCGCGTTCTGCCTTTTGGCGCCGCCGCCTCAACAAACCGCGTGCGCCAGTCGAATTACTGCGACATTTCGGTGCATGTGGATCAGAGCGGCTCTACGCTCATCGTAGCGAGCGCGATTGACAACATGGTGAAGGGCGCGGCCGGGCAAGCGGTTCAGAACATGAACATCATCTTTGGATTTGAGGAAAGCGCCGGACTTACGGCGATTCCGGCGTTGTTTTAACGCTTCACAACAAAGATTGTTGGCATCGCGTTAAGATGAAAAACGCTCATACTACGCTTTGATGCTTTTTATTGTGATGAAAGCCCCGCATAGTCTTTGTTCGCATAATGTATCTGTTCTTTTTTTAATTATTTTACGTAAACCTCCGGCTATGCCGGTGAGACTTGAAAAGGCTATGCCGCGCCGCGCGTGATTCAAACAGCGAGGGGAATTGACGCTGGAGGCGTGTGGGAAAACCGGAAAATAAATCTGTCAAATCGATAAACAAAGCAAGCGGTGAAGCCAAAATTAAGAAAAACAAGGGTAGGGTAAAGCGCCAATCAAAAAATACATGGAAAAAGATTTGCAAGCGGATCGCCCCCTTTAAGGGGCTTCCTCAAGCCACCTGCATAGCCGGTGGTCT